>CAYTDR010000418.1:0-7002 GCA_964436185.1 uncultured Candidatus Obscuribacterales bacterium
GGGCGGCAGACGCCGAACTCCGTCTTTTGGCGGTATGGGTAGAGGCTGGGGCGGACGCAGGAGATAGATAAAGATGCAATACCTGCTCAAGCTCAGCGATGCCAACGGTCAGCACATGGCGCTTCTCTCGCTCTCGCAAGAAACGGCCAGACAGCCGGCAATTGATTTGGTCTTTGATACACTTTCTGTGGAACCTTCGCAGCTAGTGGCGAACGGCATTCTGGAAGAAGGTCAGCTCGACGATTTCCAATCTCTGCAATCAAAAATATTCGATAGCGACGATCAGGGCATTTTCATCAGGGATGATGTCAGCTTTACAGCTGCAGGTAAGCCGCTCGATCCGGATGCCCCGATGGACAAAGCCTTCCTACCCATGAGAAGGGATGGTGTCGAATATAGATTATGCGACCTCATCGTGGCGGCTGGAGGACAAATTGTCGCTGCTGGCCCTTCCGTCCAGGGAACGGTCGAGGAGCTGTCACGACTCTTCTTCCTGCATCAGCTGGCTATCGGCGGGCACGTTGATGTAATCAAAGAAGTACCTGAGCTGCAAGACATTGTCAGCTGGGCAGAGAAACAGGGTCTCATCGAGATCGACGTTCAGAAAACCTCGTACAAACTGACCGAGAAAGGGAAAAGAGCGCACGAGAGTTATGTAGAAGAAGGGCAAAACTTGATCAAACGCTACGATCTTTTTGCCGATGTCGACATTGACTCAAGCGGCAGTATCTTCTTCGAAACCGGTCTCGGACGCGATCTGCGTATAGCAGTGTACGAAATGGACGGCGTCGATCCATATAGAGCACGATTCATCCTGGGATTAAACGACGGCGAGTGGGACAAGCTGGATGACTGGGAAAGCCTGATCACAAGCGAATCCTGGTACCGAGAGATCTTCAAGGTGGTAGATTCTGCTTTTTCTGCAAACGATGTAGGCCGGGATGTGATGGAACGTGTGCTCGATCGAGGCAAAGCCATGATGCGCAGCGAATCGCAAACATACTGACAACAGTAATCTGTCACCAAGCCCGCGTCGAAGATGCTTGCAGTAAACGTCGCCATTATATGGAGCGAAGTAAAGTAGACGCTCATCACCACCAGCCCGACGCATACACAGATGTCAGGCTGCGACTTGCCAATAATCACCAGATGTCAAGCTTTCAGACTCTTGAGAACCGACGTCCTGTTCACCAAAGTTCGCTTTGCAAGCAGGATTTTTATCGTTCTTCGATCTACTGCCAACCTGCCAAGCATCCGTGGCCGGTTCTACAATTAGCCGACTTGTCAGGAGAGGAAGCTCTCGACAACATAAAACAATATTCACTGCCGATACAGCATAGATTATTTTGTATCCGTTGATCTGATCGCTTTCACCAGGCACAATCACCTTTGTCTGCGGGCAGATGAGGATTTATTCTATGCGACTTTTGGTTACGGGCGGACTCGGGTTCATTGGCAGCAATTTGGTGCGCCATTTGCTGAGAGAATACCCTTCATATGAAATCATCAATTTAGATGCTGAAACTTACGCCGGACACCATGAGAATCTTGAGGACATCGCCTACGCGAAGAACTATCGATTCGTCAAAGGTCGCGTGGAGGATCCACAACTAGTAGATCAAATTGTGTCCGGTAAGCTCTTCGGACGAATCGACGGCATTCTCAACCTGGCCGCTGAAAGTCACGTAGACAGATCGATCGAGAATCCTTCGGTCTTCATCGAGTCAAACGTATTGGGCACGCAGGTTCTTCTAGAAGCAGCCTTCCGCTATGGACTGCGCCCTGGCACCAAACCCGGTGTCAACGCCGAATACACCATTCGCTATGTACAGATCTCCACCGACGAAGTATACGGCTCGCTTGGTGCAACCGGTTTGTTCACCGAAGAGACACCGCTTGCCCCCAACAGCCCGTATTCAGCCAGTAAAGCTGGTGCGGATATGATCTGCCGCGCATACTTCCACACCTTCGGCATGCCTGTAATGATCACGCGCTGCTCGAACAACTACGGTCCTTATCAACATCCGGAAAAACTGATTCCGCTCTTCATCAACAACTTGATGAACGACAAACAAGTACCTGTCTATGGCGACGGTAAGAACGTCCGCGATTGGTTGCACGTAGAAGATCATTGCCGAGCGATAGCTCTGGTCTATCACAAAGGTGCTCCCGGAGAGGTCTACAACATTGGTGGCAACAACGAACGCACCAACATGCAGATCACCCGCCTGCTTCTTTCCGAAATCGGCAAAGGCGACGATTTGATCAAGTATGTCGAAGATCGTCTCGGTCATGACCGCCGTTATGCTATCGACTCCAGCAAAATCCAAAGCGAGCTGGGCTGGAATCCGAAGCACACCTTCGAAACCGGAATAAGTGAAACAATTGCCTGGTACAAATCCAATCAAACATGGTTGGTCAAGGTAACCAGCAAACCGCAAGAGACGAAGGTTCAACCGGTTGTTCAGCCTGGAGTCGTCACTCCTGCTGCCACAACTACGGTAAGCCTGCCGATCCCACCAGCGGTTGTATAGTTGAAATCAGGAGCAAACGGGGTTTGAGATGACGGAGAAGAAAGTTTTCGTCACCGGTGCTGGTGGCATGCTCGGGCAAGCATTGGTTGCCTGCCTTGAGTCCAGAGGGCATAATGTTGTAGCGAAGCCCAAAGAGAAGCTTGACGTCACTAATTACGAGCAGGTAAATGAATCGCTCCGAGATAGTCACCCGGAGCTGGTTCTTCACTGTGCCGCGTACACTAAAGTAGATCAAGCAGAGTCCGAGCCGGATTTAGCATATTTCATCAACGGCTACGGAACGGAGAATCTTTCGGTCGCCTGCAATCATTTGAATATACCTTTGCTCTATGTGAGCTCTGATTACGTATTCGATGGTCAGGCCCAGTCGCCCTATACGACCTGGGACGCCACCCGGCCGCTATCCGTGTACGGTAAAACGAAACTGTCCGGCGAGAAAGCCGTCCAACGTCACTTGCGGCGCTTTTACATAGTCAGGACTAGCTGGCTGTATGGACCCAATGGACGCAACTTCGTCGATACCATTCGCACCATCGCTGAGCAAGGCAAACCGCTTCGAGTAGTCGCCGATCAATTCGGCTCTCCTACCTGCACACTCAGCCTTTCCGAAGCAATCGCTGATCTCATTGAGACTGAGCGTTGGGGCGTGTATCACGCATCCGACGACGGCATCACCACCTGGTACGAATTCGCCAGAGAGATCGTCCGCGACCTGGGTATCGAAGTGACACCCATTAACACGGAAGAGATGCCCCGACCAGCTACCAGACCGAAATATTCCGTCATGGACAAAACTACCCTGATCAATACGATTGGCAGGGAACTTCCGGCCTGGCAGGAGTCTCTGCGAACTTACTTGCAGCTGCGAAATGCAATAACGCCTGCTTGAGATCGAGAAATCGAGGAAGATCTGGTATCCTAGATACCTGTCGTACAGCCAGTATAAGGTCTTGCCCACACATGGACAGCACTATGCTCTCAACCAAACCCCTCAGCAAAGACGCAATCGGCACAGAATATGTGAACGATCTCTCAGTGCAAGACTATTCGAAGAAGCCGACCATCGAAGGGGTCCAGCTCATCAACCTGAATCTCTTTGTAGACGATGGTGGTGCCCTGGCAGAGGTAGTTCGGGTAGACGAAGAAGGCAACTTGCTTTTGTTGCCTGAGTTCAAGGTAAGACAGTCGACCTATTCGCAAATGCTACCCAACACCATAAAGGCATTTCATCTACACTATAACCAGGAAGATGTTTGGTTTATCATGCCCTACGATCGCCTGCTCATAGGTCTTTTCGATGCAAGAAAAGACTCTCCCACCTATAACAAAACAATGAGATTCATTATGGGTGCCGGCAGAGCACAGATTCTGTACATTCCTCGCGGTGTCGCACACGGGCTGGCCAACGTATGGCAGAACCCAGCCAACATGATTTATTTCGTCAATCAGCAATTCGATCCAAACCAGCCGGACGAGCATAGACTGCCTTGGGATGCCCTAGGGGCAGACTTCTGGCAAATCAAAAAAGGCTAAACTGTCACTCTTTAAGAAGTCCGCCAATTGTGACACTGTCCACTGGCGCTATAACTTGTTCGCATAACACATTCAGCTCCGGATGATCTCTTTGAGCTTGCGCTATTGCGCATGTGCTTCTTAGCCCCAATCTTTCACAATCAACTCTACTTCTCGCTGAAGGCCCACGAACTCCCTGCTTCAGAGAAACAGCACGCTTAGTTCCTGCTGTTGCAAGGTGTTCAGCGACGGTAGTGAGCGAAATCGCGTAGCGGCTGAATCGTTTCCCAATGGGACGGAAGTTACTTCCTCGAGAACGCGGCTTGATCGACCGAAACGGCAGCAGCTACAGAAGTAGCAACATGTTCGTGCACGCTACGATCGAGAATCTCGGGAACCAGATCGTCCAGTCGCGTCTGCCCTGAAATGGCATGGGCCGCGGCCACCTTCATTTCGTCAGTGAAACTTGTCGCTCCGCTTATTAGCGCCCCTTTGAACAAACCAGGGAAGGCTAAGGCGTTATTAATGGTTCTACCATCGGCGGCATAAGCAGCGCCCCGCGCGATTGCCTCCTCAGTGGTGATCTCAGGATCCGGATTAGAAAGAGCCATGATTATTTGTCCCGGGCGGACCATCTCTGGTTTAATCAACCCAGGACAACCTGTTGTTGCTACAACGATGTCACAGGTTTTCATCAAAGTCTCGAGATCGAGAGGCGTTCCACCAAGAAGCGCCAATCGTTCCTTTGCTTCGGCGCGTAAATCGGCGCCGTAAAGTCCTTTAATGCCATAGGAGCGTAACAGCTGGCAAATTCCTGAGCCGGCTGCGCCCAAGCCTATGACACCAAGCGTAGAATCACCGAGATCGGTACCTGTTCGCACAGCGATGGTCATCATGGCCGCCAAAACTACTACGGCAGTACCATGCTGATCATCGTGAAGAACAGGAATAGACAGCTCTTTGCAGAGACGCCTCTCTATCTCGAAGCATTCAGGAGCAGCAATGTCTTCCAAGTGGATTGCACCAAATGTAGGGGCAATAGATTTTATCGTCGCAACTATTTCATCCACGTCTCTGGACTCAATCAAAATAGGCACCGCACTTATATCTGCCAATCGCTCGTATAATACGGCCTTGCCTTCCATAACGGGCATGCTTGCTACTGGTCCGATGCTTCCCAGTCCAAGTACAGCGGTGCCGTTTGTGACAACTGCCACCGAATTTCCTATCGAAGTAAATCGCTTTCCTTGCTCGGGATTATTGTGAATCAGGCGACAGATCTGTGCGACCCCTGGTGTATAGATGCGCCTCATATCGAGAATTGAGTCTAGTGGAACGCGACTCTTCATCGCAATCTTGCCCCCTCGATGCACCATCTCGACTGGATCAATCACCATCTCGACTCGGACCCCATCCAGTGATTCCATCGCCGATACCACGGAAGATAGATGCTCCTCGTCGCAAAGTTGTATTTGGAACTCCCGCAACAAATAATCCGGACCTTGGCCCACAATCGAGATGTCACCGATATTGGTGTCCAGCTCGCCAAACTTGGAGGCGATACGACCGAGAAATCCAGGCTGATCAGTGACCCGAAGCCTGAGTATACGAAGAATTCGCTGCTGTCCAGTGCTGGCAACCATGTAGAGTCTCCTGGCGTCAAAAATATTGCTTGCTTGAGTTTGAAAGTCTAACGCAGGTCAAGCAGCTCTGAATCCCTGAAAGCACATCTTGTAAATTTCGTTCACCGAGAATCACGGCTCAGAACTAGCGATTTGCTGCGACCATGAGGCTTCGGAGCAAAATCACCTCGCAGACAACTTCTGCTCGCACAGACTAACAGCGCCGTCTCTCACAATCACCGATACAGCTGCGAAATAGCCGATTTTAAAAGGACTGATATTGTCAGTTAATCTTAGTAGCAATTGCAAAACGCCTTCCGAATCGTCAGCAGGCTTTGTAGCAAGGCTTAAGAAGGCGAACGAGAAAAGATATGCAATAAGAAATAAGCAAGGGTATAAGATAGGTACTAAGGCTTTGGCAAAGGTTATGAAATGAGAAGAAGAGGTCGACGAAAGGACGGAAAGGCATCAAGCGTTGAGTTTTCGGTTGCACTGGTTGTCTTTTTCCTGGTGATTCTCTTCCCGCTCATAAACCTTATAGGCTTCGCCATGGGCGCTGGTACTCTCTATTTTCTGGTGGTTCAGTGCGGCGTCGCTGCAAGCGGCGCTTCTACATATTCGCAGGCGTTGACGAATATGGAAGCAAAATCCAAAGAGATTGCAGCAACAGGTCTCGGCAAATTCGCGAGTCTAGCACCAGTCGGTGGCTTCAATGGCTCTGGCACCGATTTGTATGTAATCGAGACAAGCGTCAGCGGTGGCGATCCGACGAAACACGGACCCAATACGCCATTGACCGGCACAATCGATCCTAATTCAAATGTCTACGAATACGAAGTACGAGCAACCTTCAATGTCGGGCCGTTCATGAACCTGTCAGCTCTTCCATTCGTGGGCACTGTACCCGGCATCGGCTCACCCGTTAGGTTATCGATGACGGCAGACAGACACGTTGAGTTCACGGAAGGTCTATCAATTTCAAGCAATCAAAGAGAAACCAAAGACAATCGTCTCGCAATAAAGCCAATCACTTCGAGAAAGAGCTGATCTGGCGTAACACCATATACAGTATCATTCATTTTCCACAAACCGAAAGGCTCACCCAACCGCCACTCCGGTTCCTCTCAATTTTTAGATCCATATGGTTTCAGGAACAAACTGAGACGCCGGACTATGAGGGCTGAATCTGGGGGTTTTCTCGCCCTCGAGGTGAGTGGTTTTCTCTTTGCGCTAAGTCGTTTTTTGGGTCGAAAGATTTCACAATTAATTCGCACAAACTGCGGTATACCGGGTGATTGATTCTGTCTGCTTTTCAGACCATCATGGTCACATGG
>CAYTDR010000419.1:0-6996 GCA_964436185.1 uncultured Candidatus Obscuribacterales bacterium
ACTTGTTCTCCTTGAAAAACTAAACCAATCAGAGGTTTCGAAGTTACTCCTTCATCGCTTTGCTCTCGTTGAACTTGGGGATACTCACTTGGCTTCCGACGTTGCGCCAGCGTCCTGGTTCCGCTCGTCGATTTAGACGAGAGAAGCTTCGGATGAGCGGAATTTGAACTACAACTCGAGGGTTGTGGCGAGAGCACTAGCCAGACACCTCCTTCTCAGGACTCGACTATTACCTTGATATCGCCGGTCTTGCGAATTACCTGGCAATAAGTCGATATTCCGGCCGAACGAACTACGAGGTCAATCTCGGCTTGTCCGACACGCAATCCGTTGAGCCGCACTTCCACCAACCAGGGAGGAAGAACTGGATTCTCAAGGTAGAGGCGCTTGTTGACAGCGTCAGGTCGGAAATTGAGGCAGGACTTAAGCATCTGCAGCAACGTCCCTGACGCCCAGCCCTGCGGGCAGCAGGAGACCGGATAGTCGATCGGATGAGTAGACATCATGCGGGAGAAACCACAGAACAGCTCAGGCAGCCGTAAATCCTGTTGGTACTGGGTTGCCTCGTACATTGCCGTCAGAATCTTGAGCGCTCCGTCGGTTCTGCCGATGTGCCGCAGCCCTTCCATGATGATGCCGTTATCGTGCGGCCAAACCGAGCCATTGTGATAGCTGATCGGATTGAACGCTACGGCAGATTTTGCCAGAGTTCTGATACCCCATCCGGAGAACAGATCGGCGCTCAAAAGGCGGTCTGCGACGAGGTTCGCCTGTTCATTGTCCAGGATCCCAGTCCACAGGCAGTGTCCGGCGTTCGAGCCGACGGCCTGAACTTGTCTTCCGTTCTTGTCGAGGGCAAGAGCGACAAATTGCTCCGATTCCATCCAGAAGTCTCTTTTGAACCTGGTTTTCAGGTCTTGACACTTTTGCTGCAACCTTGCTGACATTGTCTTGTATCCCAGCATCGAAGCCAACTTTCGCACCTTGACCCAGGCTAAATAGAGATAGGCTTGTGCCTCACAAATGGCGATCGGCGGCTCCGCCAGTTGACCGTCGTCATGCATTACCGAATCATGCGAATCCTTCCAGCCCTGGTTCTCGAGTCCCATAGCGCTTTCACGCTTGTATCGCATGTAGCCGGTCTTCGAGATGGCGCTGTCGAGATACTTGAGAGCCAGGCGCACAGCCGGCCACATATCTCGCGCGTAGTCGAGATCTCCGGTCCAATCGATGTATTCGCAAAGAAGTATGAGCCAAAGTTGGGTAGCGTCCACTGATCCGTAATACGGAAAATGCGGTATCTCCTTCAGCCTGGCCAACTCGCCGAGCCGCAACTCATGCAGGATTTTGCCAGGGCGTTCGGCGCGAAACAGATCGGTCTTTTGCCCCTGGTAGGCAGCTAATACATCGATGCAATTCTTCGCCAGATTAGGGATGAACGGCAAGACTTGCAGCGCCGTAATCGCTGAGTCTCGACCGAAAAGTGCGCTGTACCACGGGATTCCGGCAGCAATTCCGAGTCCTTTTGGGGTCGGTTGCCTGAGAATATAGAGGTCCTTAAAACAATGGTCGATGGCGAAATTGAACACTTCGTTGTCGGTATTGATGGTGGTTAATTCGTCGCACCAAGTTTGATACCCTCTTTTCGATTCTTCTTCTGCTTGCGCGAAACTCGTTACTGGAATAATCAACCGCTTGGGCAGCGTGTTTTCGCTCCAGCGAGTAGCGATGCAAAGCTCAATATGTTTTTGTTCTCGCACCGGCAGCGATACTGTAAACGTCGCGCGCGCATCATTGAGTTTCGTAGGCTTGCCGTTTACGAAATGAACGAGTGTCTCGAGCAGAACACCGTCAAGACCTCGGTAGGCAAGGAAAATGCAATTACCATCCCGGTTTTGATTGGGCATCATGCGTTGACCGCGATTGGATCTATTCAGCCCTCTGACTTCAAACATGTCAGCAAAGTCAGAGCCGAACGCCAAATCGAGATCGAATTCAATCGGCTTCGAGCCGAAATTCTCTAACGTAATAAGTTCCCAGAGCTGCTCGGCAAGAACAATCTTGCGCTGCATCATGACCTTTTGCTGATCCAGGTTTTCAGACTGGGTATTCGTATACAAAAGGTCGGCTATGTATCCTTGAGTAAACTTAGCGGAAAGCAAAGACGGCTCAGAATTATCCAGGAAAAGCTGCCATTCGCTCAAATGGCGCGTGTCATATCGATAGTAGCCGTATCCCAGCGTGTTGCAGCTTGGAATCAGCCCCGACTGGTCAAGAACCAAAAATTGGCTCAAGTGTTTGGCGATATAGCGGGGATGCGCTGAATCGGTCAGAACAAATGGGATTCCTTCGCAGATTGGACGTGGGTCTACGACGTAGTCACACTGTTCGACTTTTTCCAGGATCTCCTGGTGAATAATTTCTTCTCTATTTTTCATACCGCATTGAATAGCATAGTCGGTTTGAAACCGTTGCCAGTGGATGGATGCCGGAAAAAACAGGCTGTAGCGGGGCTTGCTTCTCGCTTCCCGGGGTTCCGGCGTTCATTAAAAATAATGACTAGTTGATCTGAATACTCAAGATCCAGTAATAGCAGGATTTTGATCCTTTTTAAAGGCCATGTCGCATCGGCCGAAAAAATCTGCGCTATTTCAAAATTGTTGCGAAACAAATAACTGCGAACATTCCGTCAACTGATGTTCTGATTTAACTGAGAGTGGATTATGAATATACTATCTTACCGAGGCTCCAACGCCCCCGGTGGCGTTTCGTCGGCGCTTTCACATGTGTTCGATAATTATGCTCACACCGCGAAATGGTGGCACATGAAAGAGTGCGATTTGGTCAGGGACAACAAGATTGACCGTCATTTAAAGACGAATGTTCAACTCTCGTTGGGCAAGAACCTATTGAACAATCACTATAGGTTCTGCAATGAGACTATTTGGCCGTCGATGCACGACCTTCCGGAATACTGTGAACCTTCGGACTCTTCCCAGGGTTTCTATCGTCTTTTCAACCGGAACACAGCCAACGCGTTGTTGAAGGGACAGTCGGACAGCGACACGTACTTTATAAATGACTATCAGTTTGCTCTAGTGCCTAAATACCTTAGCGATGCCAACTGTTTGGTCTTTTGGCATATTCCGTGGCCCAAAAATGTGGAGGAGGACTATGCTCCCTACCTCATAGAGTTGGCTGACGCGATGCTGTATGCCAAGGTCTTGGCTTTCCATATCGATGAGTATGTGGAAAACTTCTGTGCGTTCGTCGCTCGCTATCTCCCGCAGTATCGTGTTATGGGAAATGTAGTGAAAGCTAGATCGGGAAACACGACGCGAGTTATATCGGCGCCGCTAGGTCTGGATGCAAGTTACTGGCACAAGCAGTGTGCGAACGAACCACCAGAGATCATCAATAAGTTCGCCGACGAGCAGATTATTCTATCTGTAGATCGAGGTGATTACACAAAAGGAATTGTCGATCGTCTAAATGCAATCGAGACGTTCCTCTTCGCCAATCCGCAGCATTACCGAAAGGTACGATTCGTTCAGCTCCTCACCCATTCACGCTCTCAGTTGCAATCGTTCGACGATTATGTCCAACGAGCTACGAGCAAGGCGAAGGCAATCAACGAACGATTCCGTGTCGGTGACTGGGAGCCAATCGCCTGGCTGGAAGATTCACTGCCTATCGAAAAACTCGCGCCGTTGTATAAACGCGCTGACGTCATGATGGTGACACCGGTACGCGACGGTTTGAATCTAACTGCGAAAGAATATGTAGCCTGTCATGAAACTCAGCCTGGAGCGCTTATCTTGTCGCCCGGAGCGGGAGTTTGGCACGAACTCGGACGGTATGCCATTACTGCTAAAACGACTGACAGCCTTCATATGGCCTCTATGATCCAGAGAGCGCTCGAGATGACCCAGGCTGAAAAGGTTGCCAGAATGAGATTGATGCAGCGAAGTATCAACAGCAATTCGATTTCGGGCTGGTGGTCCAATCTGCTCGAGCAGTGGAAGCTCACTGAGAGAATGCCGGAACGTGCTCGAACCAGCGTTACCGCCTCTTAGGTAAGTTGCTGGAAAACCAAGTTAGTTATGAACACAAACCTTCGTCAATGATGGCTCCCAGATCCGCATTGGCGTTGGTCCACTGGTAGATAGAGTGAAGATGGTGCACTTTCTTATAGATAAGGTGAGCCATGTTTGAACGAGAATATTGAGCCGAGACCAGGTTAATCCAGTTCAGTTATTCAACAATAGGCCTTCCGCAATAACGGTTCTAAGAACCGTTTTGGCGTTGATCCACTGTTTGGTCAGGTATAGAGATGGTGCACCGGTTCTTCCCACCTGCTCAAGCAGCGGGAATGTTGCTGCTGGTCCCTTGGTCCATTCCCCCAGGGATGCGTCAAGGTATCTTGTGGTTGCCCCTCCCCAGGCTTGACGCTCAACCTTGATGATTCCATCTGGAAACGAATCGTCGATTAGAATAAGGCTTTCTTCGATGACTTCTGCAGGGAGCGGCCTCTTCAATCGAACCGAATAGTCGAGCAAGAAGGAAAGTCCGCGAAGAACATCATAATGATAGAAGCGAGGGAAGGAGAGGCGAAGCCAGTTTTCGTCTATCTCAGTGCCTGTCGTTTCTGTTCGGAAGAGTCTCTTGCGCATGAGATATCGCGCTCCTCGATCAAGAAACTCTATCTCTTTTTCGGACAGCTCATCGGGCGAGTCTAGCACCGCCTCTAGTGGCGGTAGCGTGGATACTATCGAGCTCTTGGGTGTCGGCTTTGTATAGGCGCTCTCATCGCAGTTGAGCCCTCCATCATTCTGTTGATACTGCACGAACCATGGGCGAATCCAGGGCAGACTTTCCCGCACGCTTACGCCGCATGCGGTGAGTAATCGATACATGGTGCCCAATTGACAATGGCAGGCAATATGTCTTACCGGATCGATTTCGGAAGGAACCTCCTCCTCGATGAGGGGAAAGTATTTTAGATAGTCGCTGCTCAAGGCATCAACGACTTTGTCCAGCACCGCTACCGGAATTAGAGACTCCAGACCCATCTCGTGGAGAAGAATCATGTGCCACCATGGGCTGTGCCACTTTGGCCAGTAGGCATCGACACAGAGACTGTCCATGGCTTCGTTCGATTTGAGATAGAGGACCGATTCTTGAATCGCATTCTCCAACTCTTCACCCGAAGGGTCCGCTCCGCAATCTACAGGCGGAGCCGCTTCCTTTGTCTTCGAAGCAATTTCATTGAGCCGGTCAACAGTCATGGAGCGTAGGTTGGTCATTTCTTCTTCCCTTTCTTGTTGATCTGTTTTTCCAGTTGTCTCAAGTCCTTTTTCAGCTCATTGTCTTCTTTGTGAATCTCGTCAGCCAGGCTCTTCAGAGCCTTATCTATTTTGACCACATGATCTTGCATGCGCTGAGCTTCTACAGCGATTTTCATGTTGTCGAGCTTATCCTCGGAGGTGACTGTCTTGAGCTTGGTTAAGTCCCCCGGAAGACCGTTAGCGCAGTCCTTGATCTGTTTAAGCAGATCGATTGTTTCCGGAGTATTCTCAGGAAGCTCGATCGCTGTAATCTCGCTTTCCACCATAGGCAGCAACGAGTCGATTTGACTGATGAAGTAATCCAACCATTTCTTTCGCGGCGGAAGAAAGCCATCGCTCATGATGCCGCTAGCTGAAGGCATGGCAGGAACGATGATGGGACCAATAACGTCCGGCTCTGCGACTACGACTACGTCTTGCCGTTGAGCTTCGCAAAATACATCCCATGTCGATCGCTTCAAATGGTGAACGCCTTTGCTAAGCCCCTTTAGTGCTTGTTCCAGGGCTTGCGCTTTCTGTTCGACCTTGCCTTCCAAATTTCGTCGATCTTCCAGTGTGCCCGACTCTGTCGACAGTGCATCACCGGTGGTGCTGCCGTCCTGATCTGCGCTCTTGCTGGGCGTGGCACTATCAGTGGTTTCATCTTCGCTGCTGTCCGGACCGGTTGCAATCAGTTGCTTGCTACCAGCGGCACTGTGCGTCGACTTTTCGATAGTATCGACAATCGCTTTGATCGATTTATCGCTTGTTGTTTCAGTGCCACTGAAACCCAATCCCTGTGTCGACGTCGATTCATTGGTCGATGCAGTCGAAGCAAGAGAACCGGTATGCAGTTGACAGGCAATAAGGCCGGAAAGTGCTACGGCTATACACGTTCTTTTTAACATTGCTCTGTTCACCTGGCATCCTCCTCACGTTGATTTCATTCAACTGTATCAGACCCGATGCCATTCAGTCTTGAAGCCGGTCCAATGGCAAGACAGAGCAGCTATTTTCGCAACTTTCTTTGCTCGCTTTCTTTCGGTAGCTCATTCAACAAGCGGCCGAAATAGAAACCTTGCGCGAGGTGGATTCCTAATTGTTTCAAAATGGGAATCTCTTCTTCGTTTTCCACGCCCTCTGCAATCACCTCACACCCGAGGGATTTGGCAACATTGACCAATCGGGTAAGGAGCCGAATTTTTGATTTGTCTTTCGACACACCGGAGACATAAGTTCGATCAACTTTAACCGCGTCAGGCTCTAAAAGCATCAAGGTCTCGAGTGATTGTCTCGAGAAGCCGATATCGTCCACGGCTACCAGGACTCCGGCTTTGCGGAGCTTGGCGACGTGAAGTCTGAAGTTGGACGGATCACCTACGATGTTCTGCTCGGAGAGCTCGATCCAAAATGTTTGATCCTTTCTCTGCGCGGGAAACAGCGCCACCAGATCTTCGATCGGTGTCTCGAGTATGGTTGATGGAAAAATGTTGAAGTGCACACGCATGTTCGGTGCTACCTCTTTCGACTTTTCGATGCCCAGGCGCAAGCAGTGCAGATCTACCTCCGTCAGCACATCGTTTTCCACGCACAGACGAAACATATCGATCGGGCTTTCAAAGAGACCATTGGGACCGCGGGTGAGCACCTCGTATCCGACTACTTCGTT
>CAYTDR010000420.1:0-6992 GCA_964436185.1 uncultured Candidatus Obscuribacterales bacterium
GAATCTCCACTGGTGTAGGCAGCGAATACGATCAAGGACTCTCGAACGAACAGCTTCTGCACTTGTTAAGAAGCGAGGTTTCCAAGGCTGCCAACAAAGAAGAAATCAATCACGATCAGCAAATCCAATCTCCTCAAGAAAATGAATCATGGTCTAAGGATTTCGATCATGTGGAGCGTCTATTGATTCTCAATCGCGTGCTAGATCAGCCAAATTCAGCAATGAAAGTCTGTCGAACAATAGACTTCCTTGAACTTGAGATCCTGGGAAGCATGACTGCTAAAGGGCGACAAACTGCTTCTGTGTACATAGGAGATCCGATAGAAGTTTTGCCATTTTTTCAGAACGGTGATTCCGACAAAGGTTCAGCGGCAGAACAGCTTCGTGATGCTGTTCACGAAGGACTTCAGTCGGCTCTCGATAATACTCGTGGCGACTACGAAAATACAAAGCAAATCGCGAGTAGCGTAAGCGGCGCCTAATTCGAAATTATCGTAATATTGATCCGTTAGCTTGCTAAGAGCCGAGGAATTCATTTTCCAGTTCGTCTGGCATGAAGATAAAGTTGCCATCGAACTCGAATCAGAGATGCGATCAGGTTTATCGTATTGCTCATGTTGCAACAATCGCACCGTATACGGTGAAGGGTGAGAGCTAGCTTGATGATGGATGCTATGAAGTTTCGCGAGTAGCGTTACTTTTTACGCGCCGTTCGGCCTGTTAAATAGTCGTGAGTGCCTATTAGCTTTCCATTGTAGTCGTACCTTGTGTAGTTTATTGCTACGCCATCCGGACCATAGTCATGGCTCGCTGCCAATGTGCCGTCTCTCCTGTAAACTGTATCCTTCTTTTGTACTCCGTCTGCGAAGTCAATGATCTTGGTCGCTCCGTTGACTCCGGTGAGTACTGCCTTTACCTTCTTGCCGTTGGTATCATAGTCGGTCGTTTCGCTGTAAGGCCCAGAAGACTCATACGAATGCCTTAGCTTCCCATTCGGACCATACTCTAGTCGGGTGGTTTTGCCGTCGATCGATGTAACCATTTTTGTTAGCTTTCCGTCGGCACTGTACTCTTGATTAAGGACATTGCCATCTTTGTCGGTAGTTGAAGACGACTTCAGGGTGCCATCTGGTCGATACTCAGTGGTAGATCGGCGACCATCGGGCGAGTGTTCTGTGACCGTCTTTCCATCTTTTCGGACATCGGTTTTTCTTTTTTCTTTACCATCAGGACCATACTCAATAGTTGATGTCGCCCCATCAGCAGTTACGGAGGTTTCCTTGACCTTAGCTCCGCCTGGTCCGTATTCTGTCGTGTTCCTGTCGCCGTCCTTCGAGACAAAGGAGGTCTTTGATTTTGTGCCGTCAGCGCCGAACTCGGTAGTCGATACGCTACCGTCTTTCCCAACCAGGGTCTCCCTTGTCTTATTGCCATCCGGTCCATAGTCGGTCCTTGATTTACGACCGTCACTGTAAATGAAGCTCTCTGCTGTTTTCTTGCCATCTGCTCCATAGTCTGTAATCGAGGTTCCTGCCATTTCTCGAACAGCACTGGGGCGGGGCTCCATGACGGTTTTGCTGCCGTCCTTTTTTATTTCCGTCGTTTTAGTGCACCTAAACGGCTGTCCGTACTCGTAAACTGTTGCTGAGCCGTCCGTCTCCACGGCCGTGATTTTCGTCACCCCTCCTTTGTCGTTAAAATCGGTGATCGACTTACTTCCGTCGGTGCCGAGCACCGTAGATCTGGTTTTAATTCCATCTGCACCAAGCTCGGTTGTTCTTGTGCTGCCATCAGGCAACGTTTCGGACCTTGGCTCGGCTGCACCGCTTTTAGTATCACCCTTAGCGAACGGTTTCGATGTCCTTGCGTCGCCTACTGCGGCGGTTGTGTCTGAAGATTCGTCCTCCATAGAATCATAAAACTCTACTCGCGGCATCGGGTATCCTGCCGGGGTTGTCGCAGCGATGGACTCAGGCTTACGATCTAGGTTCCATGTGGAGGAAGCAATGCCACTCCAGCCCTGCTGTTCCTGCACGTCCGTAGTGCCTGGATACTCAATGAACTCAGAACCTTGCGACATGTGACAACCTCAATACGCCAGCGACACATCAGCCGATTCTTAGTCGGCCGATCAATCACAATCATCATTTTTCGAAAACATCAACGTTGTAGGTTCTTCCGGAAGCGCTTCATGCCCGCTAGTCACCTACGACGGATGTTCTCCGCGTCGATTAAAACGACGAGAGCGGTCAACTCTCTTGATGCCTACTCTCGAGCAATTATTGATGTACAAAATACCAGTCGGCCTAAATCTCCTTGAATGGATGCAGCTCCATCGGACTGTAATGTACTTGAAATATTTTGCAGGTTTTTAGCAGGGACGAGAATTCATTCGTTCAACCTTACTTCCCGCCTGTTAGATTCTGTAACGTCTTTTGCGCATCGTTGAGCAGATCCTTTGCGCTGTTGCCCATATCCTTCGCTTTGTTGCCCAGATCTATAGCGTCTGCTGCGGTCTTCACCTTCTGCTGATCTTTAGGATCGAATTTGTTCTTCTTCTTATTCAAAAGATCTGCCCATAAAGCTATATCGTTGTTATCGATATTCTTGGGAGTCGTAGGCTTTGGCGAGGTGGCCGGCGATGGTCGTGTTGCTGGTGGCGGTGACGGTGGCACTGACGGTGCCACCGCATTGGCTGCGAGATTAGCCGCATCGATTAAAATTCGCAGTTTATTCTGCTGCTCGAGCAAAGCATCCAGTCCTTGTTTTATTGCTAACTGTTCGGCAGCGCTACTAGTGTTATCCAATCGTTGCTGTGAGGAGCGAATGCCCTTCTCTATACCGTCCATGGTGGCAGTGAGATTGTTGAAGTCTACTGCTGGTGTGGTTTGTTGCGGTGCGACTATTGATGTAGTTGCCTTGAAATCACCTGGTGAGCCTGCAATGGCTGGAATCGTTACTGTCACTGTCCCGGAGCCGTCTGGCGGTGTCGTGGTAGGCGTATTTGTTGTCGTGGTTGGCGAGTTTGTTGTAGATGTCGTGTTTGTTGTCGTATTCATGTTATTGGCGGCGCAAGGAATCCATGCTCCGGATATGAAAATGCATGCTGCAAGAGTCGTTCCGGCAATCAATTTGTAGCTGAGCTCACGTCGTTCAAGCATATTCATTCTCCGTTGCTTACATAAGGGAATTCGAGCAATCAAACTCACTTTATGCGAATCGTCTGGTCTGGCATGTTGAGCACGGACGGGTCGTGATTTTTGATAATCAGATATGCCTCCGGCAGATCTTGCAGTCCAGGACAAGTAACCTTCACAACAACCTGGCATGGCTGTCCCGTTTTCAGAACCTTTGGAGTGCAGGAGATTTTCACTTGCGCTACAAATGTCTTCCCCATTGCCACCTGATTGCCTCGGCGAACGAGTACCGTGTGGCTTCCAGGAGGCAGCGGCGGAACATGGAACACGCATCCTTCCCTGCTCCAGGCACGCTTGCGACAGGGTTGCCCATCCACTACAAGTCCGTCGTTGGTGTAATCTCCGCCAGGGGAACCCATGCTAACGTGCATGGTTCCGCCAGCCTTGGCCAGTTGTGGAATTCGGCATTCAGATTGCTTAGCCATCGGAGAGTTTTGTCCTGGGCAGTCTACAATCCGTGTGCACGGGGCCGCATTGGGCGGGTGATAAGTAACCTTGAAACTACGATTGGGAGCCTTGCAGCTAAAGCTCTGCTGAACCGGCTCACATTTTTGTGCTGGTCCTGAGTCTGGCTCGATAGTAACAGATCCCGAGAGCTCGGACTCAGCCTGGGCAAGTTGTTGTGGATTGGCAGTTGACTGTTTAGGTAACTCGCGTTCGACTGTTCCGCCTACTTCGCCTTCACCAGGCTGCATATTTAGCGGCATGAATACGTTGACCTTGCCACCGCTTGGAGTCCGGAATAGCGTTGTAATCAATCCTTCCTCGGGCGATACGCTGACTTCTGAGCCGTCGGAGATACTCTCTGCAGACGATGCGAGAGGCAAGTGACCAGCCAACGATACGGCAACTATTCCGCCGATAGCCAGGTTCATATAGGGTTTCATTGTTTGATCACTCATTCCATGATTGAATCAGCATGGTGCTATTATTCCCGAACTACCCTCGCTTTGGAAATAATAGGGAGCTTGTGTTACGCCAGGTAGCATTGTTTGCGTAATCTGGGCGAGAATTTGGACTGGATTTGTTGCAATGAGATTCGTTGTCGCCTGATTTCCGAGTTCCCGAGGACCAGTTAGATTCGAAAAATCATATGAGACTTGAAAAAATCTGGCGATATGCCATCAGCGGATTTCCCCGGTAAGGCTAATACGCATGCCGTTTTATTTGAACTGGCTGATCAAATCCCGAGGAAAAGCTTCATTCGGCTGACCTCCTCATCCAGGCTTGCGCGGAATGCGCGTTCTTTCGGTTTGCTTTGAACATAACCGGTTTCCACGTCGAGAGCTCCGGACTTGATTGAGACGTTCGCCCAGCCAATGACTTCGTCTCTCCATAGGAGAGGCATCGCATAGTATCCGAGGCGGCGCTTAGGCGGCGGGGTGTACGCTTCGAAACGGTACGCCCAGCCCCAGAGGTGCTCGAACCTTTTTCGATCCCACACCAACGGGTCAAATGGAGCCAGTATGCGCACCGTGCTTGGTGCCTCTTCGAATGTCATGGAACCTTTTGGCCAGACGTAGTTGATACCGTCGATCTTGATTTGTTCGAGCGCCTCTTCCTGAACCAGTTGTTTGACTATCGCTGGTCTGCCAGGCAAATTCGGCGCAGCATAGGCAAGATGATTGACCGCTGAGCGCAAGCTAGATTCCGGAAGTGGGGTAAGAATTGAAGCGATCAAGATTACTAGTTCCCTCAAGCGCTCCTCTGGTCGCAGCAGCTGATCGACGGTCTCTGCCGAACCGTAAATTTTAATTCCATCCTCACGACGAGCAATTCTTAGGACTCCCTTGTAGTGCAACTCTTCGAGAATTCTTGTGGAGACTTTCGAGTATCCGCCCCAGGCGTTGAGTTGTCGTTCATCGCCAAAATGTGGACGCAAATCGCGCGGATGAATTTCACCGTTCTCAGATGCCAGGCTGACAACGAGTTTTTCTTGCTTCGATAAACGCTCATTTTGCCTTGGGTGCAACAACTGCCTGTTTATTCTCGGCAGGAACCCATATGCATACAAATAATCTTCCTCTATATCAAGCGTCGAATATTGTTTCTCGAGATCGCCTGCACGATAGTTCTCAACGCGATGGCGAAGTATGAGATCTTGGGCCCGGGCGGGCGATCGAATCGGATCAGCCTGGACAAATCCGAGATGGGAAATTGCAGCGTTCAAACTCATCGGTTGGAACAGCGAACTAGTTACGGCATGTGCTCGCAGTTGGCTAAGATTCGGTGATTTTGTGGTCATTGTTCAACACGTCGCAATCTCCAGTTTTGTATACTCTATTTTACTTTTGGGTGGTATAACCGCATTAAGATGTATTGATAACGTATCCATGCCGAAAAAAATACCAGCAAGAGTTCATGTGATTTTGGCACGCGAAGGGAAAAATGCCGTTGTTCTTCGCCGAGGTCCCTCCAAAACGGTCTGCGTCCTGGGTTGGGACCGCAAGACAGATCAAATCGACGTGGGGCAATGGCTGAAGGGTCGCATCTATGAACGCCGCTGCGACCTATCGCCAGACGGAAAGTTTTTTATCTACTTCGCCTTGAATGGAAAATGGAACTCCGAGGTTCGGGGTAGTTGGACTGCAATTTCGAAGGCACCATATTTGACCGCAGTCACGTTGTATGCGAAGGGTGACGGCTGGAACGGTGGTGGTCTATTCACAGGCACCAACACTTATTGGCTTAATGATGGTAGCGGGCATGAACTTCTAAGCGATAGCAACGCGTTACGGCGTGATACCAAGTATGCACCAGAAGAAAACTTCGGCGGCGAGTGCCCTGGCGTCTACTATCCGCGTTTGCTACGAGACGGGTGGCGGTTGACAGCGGCAAGCACCAGAGATCTAGTCATATTCGAGAAGCGAATGAAATTGGGCTGGATACTGCGTAAGTTCGCGCATGCCGAGGTAGGCGCACCGGAAGGCAAAGGCTGTTACTGGGATGAACACGAACTTGAGCAAGGCAGGACAGGACGCATCATCAGTTGTCCCGATTGGGAGTGGGCGGATTTAGACGGTAATCGACTAGTCTGGACCGCAAATGGTCAATTGTGGTGCGGCTATCTTCGGCGCGATGGAATGGAAGAGCAAAAGATGCTATATGACTTCAACTACATGAAGTTCGAGCCTCTCGAGTCTCCTTACTAGTAGTGAGTCGAAAAGACTTCAGGCAAATGACTAGAAGAAGTTAGAACGACGCTTTGCGTCTGCTGGAGTAGAATACATCAGCTAGATCTTCGAAGTTGCCCTGAGCAATAACGCTTGATGACGGATTGATTTCTGTCGCTTCGAAAATTATTTTGCAGCTAGTGCGTGGTGCTATGTTGGCAGAAACTTGTAAGAACCATTTGTCTAGGGTATAAGATCTGATCAGGGGCTGGCTATGGCAAAAATTCTTGTAATCGACGATGATCCTGGCATTCGAGATGTTGTAATCAATATTCTCGAGGACTTCAACCATACAGTCGACACACTTGACAGTGGTTTTGAGGCCGTTAGTTGGCTGCGCGCCTATCAATATGATCTAATTATTCTGGACTGGCAACTGCCCGGTGCCTCCGGTGTCGAGATCTGTGGGCTGTTTCGCGCCTCTGGTGGCGAGACACCAATACTGATGCTTACCGGTAGAGATAAGATAGATGACAAAGAGGAAGGTTACGGACGGGGCGTAGATGATTACCTGACCAAACCGTTCCATCATAAGGAGCTTCTGCTGAGGGTCAACGCGCTTCTCAAACGAATTCCCGAAATCAAACAGAAGGCCGTGATGGTGAGCGGTTGGTTGCTGGAT
>CAYTDR010000421.1:0-6992 GCA_964436185.1 uncultured Candidatus Obscuribacterales bacterium
CTAACAAGTGGGCCGTATCTCCATTTTTGGAAAATGCCTCTCTCATCGAATCAATAACCAAACTTCGATGGTCTCGGTTCTGGCTAATCTTTTCCAGAACATTCATCGCCCCGCTCGCCAGATATTCATCACCGCTGACACCACCTGCGCTGGCAGTAATGATCTGTATACTGAGCTTATCCCCGGACATAGCCTTCTTTTCTATGTATTTGTGGAGGAATGCGAACTCGCTGTTTTTTGCACCCGCGACATATATATCCGCTAACACCTCTCTGCCTTCGCAGTCGCTGACAATGAAATCATTAATAGCCGTCATTACCGCTTTGCTAGTTCCGCTCTCCACTTTTTGTCCGCTGCGAGAGTCAAGGGTCGTATGAGAGACGGCACTAGAGAGCAATCTGGTGGCAACCTTGCTTAGCTCGTTGGCGCTATCTTTGTCCGTACCGTCTTTCATCGACCTGTGGAGCTTGTTCATCTCAACAAGAGTGGTCACCACAGCCAGTGCCTCTCCTCGAGAAAGCCCTTTGGTGGGGTCTTCGGATATTGCTCCATTAAAAACTTCGATAATTTTCGTTTTCGTTTCCGTTAACGCAGATGATACTCGGTCATTGAAAAATCGACTCAAATCAGGTACGAAAATTGGCTTGCCGGCGCCCAAGTTGAGTTCTTTCCGATACCAGTTTTCGACGGTGGGCCTGTCAGTAAAACCCATAAGAGTCGCCGCAAGTGCAGCTTTTGCGTGAGGATTTCCGGCCTTATCCAACTCGATCAACCTTCCGGCAGCAGAGGAGAGATCCTTCAAGGAACCAGCGTTCATAGAGGACAACTCTCGACCGACCGCTACCCATTGCATCCACTCGTTGGCGCCTGCATTTCCTTTCTCGTTTTCATTCTGCAATTCTGAAAACGCTCTATCGAGGGTCTTTCTGTCACTGAAGTTGGGTACCCCATGCACGATTCTTCCAATTCTCAAGATATCGAGATCACCTTGGGGAGACAAAAGATTCTTGCTTATTCGGTCTAGAGCTTCTCGTCGAGTGTTAGGATTTTCCAGATCTTTGATAATCTGGTCGACATCTACTGCACCGCCTAATCCATCAACATATTTCAAAAATTCGGGATTTTCTTTTGAATCGTTCAACATGCCAGCGAGTTGAGTGCCGACCGCAGTCGCAGAGATCCTATCGTTCGTGCGGAGAGATTTTTCGGTGAGGTCCCGTAATGAGAATACTGTTTGGGCCGCACCGATAGTCTGAAGCATCGGAACAAACGAAGAGCTATGTAGTGAGCGGAAACGAATCTCTGACTCACGCTTGAAACCGTCCAGCGCTTCCCGCCGCTGCTCAGGTGAGCTTGAGCGATCGAGAAACCGGGCGAGGTGCTTATCAGCATTCTCCAGATTCGCCTTCTGAAGATCAAGAATTGACTTTCGGGCTTGCTCAACAAGCGCTTTGTTTTGCTGAGCGAACTCTTCCAAGATTGCCCCTGGAGACTCCATAAATTTCTGTCGCGCCTGTTCATGCTCTGACACGGCTGATTTGAGCCTGCTCATCGCCTTGAGTTGTACTGCCACGTCATCAGCTGTCAGCTCTTCCAGCAACTTACCTTTTTCGGCAATTTTATCGATGATATCAAGAGCGGTATCATTGTAGCCCTCGGACATTGCAAGGAGTTTTTTGAAACTATCAGATGCCTGAACGGGATTTTGTGCTTCAACAATCTTTCCCAACTCGTTATATGCGCGAGCTTTTTTGACGCCCGTCAGCACCATATGAGTTCCGGCACTGTCGGAAGTAGGTTGAGTCAGAATAGCGTCTCGCGTCTGCGTTGACTCAAGCTGCTTAAGCGCCTCTTCTCTCTGCTCAACTGTTCCTTTGACTGATTGGATCAAGAGTCTATGACTGCTCAGAACTCTTCCAATTTGCTCATCTTTCACTTCTTGTTGAACGCCTGGGACCAGGCTCTTTCGATTCGAGACTGCCTGTGATTTCTGTTCTATATTCGTTCCACCCATCTTAATAGTCGTTTCGGTCGGAAAACTGGTAAGAACTGCGTCTCTTGCTCGAGCTTGTTCTTCCTCTAGTTCCAACTTTGCAAGAGAACGAAGAGCTTCTTTTTGACCGTCCTGGGTGGTCGCTTTTTTGAGACGATCGGTAGCATCTACGAGAGTCAGAGTCTTCATCAATGGAACGAGATAGTGAAGATCTCCACCGTTTATTGCTAATCCGGTCATCTCGTCGAGTACGTTCTGCCTGTCTTGCGAGTTCTTCGCCTGCAAGAATCTGCGCATAAGTAGAGCTTGCTCATCCTGCGCGTTTCCCGGCTCTTTGTGATTAATACTGTCTGCGTATCGATGCTCAGTCATCAGCAGTTCCAGCGACTCCTTGTCGGTGAACTTGAGAACGAGAGCAACCGTCTCACGATTGTATTCCTTGCGCCAGGATCTGTTTTCATCGTTTTCATCAAACCCGCCAGCTTCTCGAACCCTCTTTCGCCACTCAAGTTCTTTGGCAGTCGGTTCACCTTTATCGTCAACTGGTTCCGCGGATTCAGACACACACTCCATTTCACTTGCCGCTAATCCGATTGTTCGGCTGCACTCTGCTTGCTCTGTTGCAACCGATGGTAAGTGTTCAGAAATTTGAAGAACACCGTATTCGATATCAGCCTTTCGCTCTAGTAAGTCTTCGTCAGTCAAAACATTGAATGGTGTCTTCGAAGCGGTGCCGTCGATCATTCCGAAAGTCAGATCATCTAAAGGCGCCTGCACCAATTCAGAAGGAACGACGCAAGCGGCAGTCGCGGCATCACCCTGAGAGATTACGTTGCTATGCAGGAATCCCCACCCTTCCTGAATCGACTCAAACCAGATGTCCTCCGGTTGCGGGCCCCGTTTTCTCTTCGCATTCTCTTTCCATTGCAACACATCGTCAGGACTGTTCGATGACACAGTTCCTGCCAAAGACAAGCCATCCTTTTTTGTCTGGCGATTGAACAAGTCCCAGAAACTCGCGTCATCACTTTGTTCGACACAATGAAACTCGAACACGTCACTCATCTGATCATGTGAAGAATCAAACTGGTCAAATGTCATAGCCATCCCTCGCTCGCACAGCAGCTCATCAGTAGGGAGGAACGGCCCCTCGGTCCATCCCTGCTGTTTTTTTAGATTGCAGGACAGCTTAACGATGATTTGTGAAAGAAATGTCCAGAATCGAAAACGCGTGCCTAACGGCAATCCGACCCGGAGCGAACATCTTGCTTTGACGTAGCTGCTGCCAAAGCGACCATACACGGCGCAGCGAAGTGGGGAAGAGGACGATGCACTCAGCGGCAAGCGAACCAGAGCATGGTCCGCGCGGACGAAAAGTTCAAAATCGATACTCGCAATGGCCAGAGCTTATGATGTACGATAACATCCCGTTTGTTCGACTGGAAGTATTACATGCATTCAAGTTTCAAAGAAATCGTTGACGACATTGTCTCCAGGCATCACAGTCTCCTGAGAAGAGAACTACCCAGGATAACCGAGCAGCTTGACAAACTATCTGTCGAATGTCCAAACAACGAGTCGTTAGGCGAAGCGCAAAAGCTCTATAAAAAAGTAAGAACGAAAATAGAGGCTCACTTGAAAGACGAGGAGAGCATACTGTTTCCGATCGGCATTTCACTGGACTCTGGCGAAGCAGCTCCGCAAAGCGATATGAATCTCCTTGAACGCCTGAGAGAAATGGAAACGGAACACGATGGGTGCAGCAATGCGTTGTTGACTGCATGCCAGATGATAGACAAAGTTCCGCACAGTGATCTTCGAGATCAGCTTTTGAGCACTATTCAACTGGTGCAACATGATCTTCTACTTCATGTGGAAAAGGAGAATACGCTCGTGCATCCTCGACTGATCGAGCTCCTTTCATTGCAGGAATTGACACAATGAACCAAATCAACAATTGCAGAGCTAGCCAGTCACATTCTAACAACGAGGACCAGACGAAAAACCAGTAAGTTCGACTCAAGCAGTGAGCCCAAGTCCTTCTGAATTCAGAACATACCCTCTCATGATGCGTAACTCTTCGTCACCAAAAGCGGTGCATTCAGACAGCGAAGCAGTTCGATGCAACACTATCTCCAACTTTCAGAGATACAATTGGGTCACGAACACTCGAAGTTACATCTTGATCAGTTCGAATTCCAGTTCATCGTTTGCGAAAATCACGCAGTCATCAAAATAGTATTCGAGCGACTTCGGCGGTAGGGTCCGACCGCTCGTGCTCTCGTATTCGTGCATCTTCCACTTGACGTCTGAAACCCAGTTGAAGACTTCCGCTTTACGGGTTTCCGAAATGCTCCCGAGAAGCTTAGCCAAGCGCCATCGCTTCCTTCGCAACAATGTATTGGCTTTGGAAGGGGGCGGCTTCTGAGACAATCCATCAAGCCATCTTGCATACAAATCCTCTGCTGGATTGGGTGCATCGACTCGATGCGATTCGAGCCTCCCAGCTTCATCTCTGTAAAGAAGCACTTCAATTCCGGAGCGATGCCTCAGACAATCCATAAAATAGGACGGAAAAACCTGATTGAACTCTGCGTCTCTAGTCGAGGATCTTTCATCCTGTTGCATTCGCGAAAACCAGTGCGATATCTCAGAGAGGTCTTCAAAGGTCAAACAACTATCCGGATGAACAGCTTGCGACAAGTTCTTAGTCACATCTGCTTCGGTGATTGTAGCCAGAAATCTCGCGCCAGGAATCTTGTGCTTCAACGGTCCTTCGACATTCACGGTTGCATTTAGTCGTACCAAACCAAGCATCAGGCATTGCAACTCGCGGAGCTCAAAATCATCAAAACTGGCAGTCCGATAGTCCTTAGTTGCAAACGAAATTTCGTTGTTGGAACTCTGGAACACATCATAGAAACGCCTGCTCCCCGCGATGGAAGAAGTTTGCACACGCCCCTCCACGCACAAGCCGGCAAACTCGAGAGCAATCGAATGATCAATGTCAGTCCCCGCAACGAAAAACCGTTCGGCAGCATCGATACTTGATTCCAGACTGACAGGTTGAGTGTCCATGAAACGTGCTCCCAGTGCCTCGAATCGATTCTACTAGATGTACTATACTATCGCATCTTTTGAGGATGTGAGTGCCACCGAAGCACGCATAAACAAGCCAGCCTCGCTCAATGATCATCATCGTCACTGATTTGACACTCTTCACCATTTTCCTTTTGGATAATCGCAAGAGCTGCGGTTAGTACTCCCGCATTTGCAAGATCCTCGAATGAACACCCCCGCGACACGTCATTGATCGGACTGTTGAGACCCTGAAGAATCGGTCCAGTAGCGGTTGCGCGGCCGAGTCGTTCCGATATTTTATATGCGATGTTTCCGCTATTTAAATCCGGAAAAATGAAAACGTTTGCTCCCTTTTCCTCAAACACACTCCCGGGAGCTTTTTTCCTAGCGACTTCCGGAATTAAGGCAGCGTCGAATTGAATCTCTCCATCAACTATCATGTGTGGACATTCTTCTTTAACCAGGCGTAATGCCTCTTTCACTTTATCGACCGACTCGCCTTTCGCGCTGTCTCGTGTCGAAAAGGAAAGAAACGCCACTCGTGCTTCATATCCAAACGCGGCTACAGTTGCCGCGGTAGCGTGCGCAATCTCAGACAGTATTTTCGCATCCGGATTGATGTTTACCGAACAATCAGCGAAGAACAAAAGTCGCTCTGGCCACTCAAGAACAAATAGCGAAGAAGCCCTTTTAAAGCCTTTCTTCAGACCAACGATTTCGAATGCTGGAAGGAACGGTTTCGTCTCACTGTTTAATCCCGATACCATTCCATCCGCCTTGCCCAAGTGAACCATGAGCGCACCAAAGTAATGCGGACGCGTTACCTTTTCCTCCGCTTGTTCGCGGGTGATGTTCTTGTGCTTTCGAATTTGATGATAGGCATCTATGTACTTGCTGAGTTCTTTATCGGCTGTATGATCATGAATTTCTATTCCTGAGCATTCGATTCCAATTTCCGATGCAGTCTTTTCGATCTCGTCGGTTCTTCCAATCAAAATCGGCTTCGCCAGGTCTTCATCACGAAGTAGAGCGGCCGCTCGAATGGCGCGTTCCTCAATGCCTTCAGCGTAGACCACGCGCATGCCTTTGCCGCGCACATTGTCCTTCATCGATTCTAAAAACATAAAGCTCTCTTTTCCGGACGAATGGCATTCTAGACAGGGAACTCATTATTACACATATTGTTAGTGGGTTCGGTGCTGTATACTACCCACCTCCAATCTGCTGGTGGATAGTATACAGCTGAACTCTTCATCGTTCGCCGCCCTTGAGCTGAACAAGATCCCACAAGTTTCCATACAGATCCTGGAACACGGCCACCGTTCCGTAACTCTCCTCCTTCGGTTCACGAACAAAAACAACCCCTTTCGTTTTGTAGTTGCTGAAATCGCGCCAGAAGTCGTCGGTGTACAGAAACAGAAATACGCGACCGCCCGTTTGGTTACCAATTCGTGATACCTGCTCGCTGTTACTGGCACGCGCAAGCAACAGGCGTGACTCCGTGGCACCCGGCGGTGCCACAATCACCCATCGTTTGTCCTGCTCTGGAATATAAGTATCTTCAACCAACTCAAAGCCGAGCACACCGATATAAAAGTCGAGCGCCTCGTCATACTCACGCACGACAAGCGCCAACAGACCAATAGCTTGCTTCACTGAGTCCTCCTCTCACAAACTTCCTACTCAATGTCGTGATTCTAGTTGCCGACACCGTGACCGGTAACGACTCCGGCGCCTCGGGAGACACCAACACCGTCACCGTAAATGCAAGCAACGCAGATGGTAACGATAACACCATTACGGGAGACGGCAGTGCTTCATATGGTAACGATAATGCAGCAAACGGCGATATCAGTGCTTCTTATGGAAATGACAACATTGTTACCGGAAATAGCAGTCAAGCCTTGGGAAACAACAA
>CAYTDR010000422.1:0-6964 GCA_964436185.1 uncultured Candidatus Obscuribacterales bacterium
AAATCGCCCGAGCCGCACCCGCCAGGCGACTTGTCCTTGCCGAGGAACTGCTCAGCAGCAGTCGCGATGGCATTGGCCTCGCCTTCAACCTTGACCTGCGCCACACCCTCGACGAAAATTGGTACACCACTTTTGGTGATGATTGGAGCCGTGGTCCTTACGTCTATTGTCATTACTTCAAGGCTCAGTACGTCCACCTTTTGAACTAGAGGTAGTACCACCGTGCCACCGCCCTGGACGACCTTGAACCTGTGACCATCAGTGCCACGCACAGCCCCGGATATGAGCATTGCTTCGTTAGGTCCAACCTTTTGGTACAACCTCATTACCATTGAGATCAAGATTAATCCGACTACGACCATGAGACCAATGGATATTACTTCAATATGTTCCATGTTAATGCACCCTAAAAATCTTTGTCCTTAACTACGTTTTTCGACTCGGCTTGTCCCTTCTATGGTGGACTCTCTCCCAACAGCACTGAGTCGAACGATTCAACAAAGAAAATTTTTCCTTCATTCTCAACTATGACGACCTTTGATCCGCGGCGAAGTTCTGCATAACTGTCAAAGGCCCGCGCCGGATAGTTGCGCCTGCATTGTCCAAGCACGAGGACCACTTCGCCGGTGCCATTACTAGGAATTGAGACGCTGACCTCGGCAATCATACCTATGGCATCAGAGACGGTGTCGCACGTACCTGTATCTAGCTTGCTGATCACCCAGTCCATCAGCTTCTGAACGAACCAAGTAAACAGTAACCCGACTGCGCAAGCTTGCACATAGGATGGAACTGGTGAAATTTGGTACTTTAACGAGACCAGTCCACCGGCACCGAATGAGAATGTGAAAAGAGCCATAGCGAGCGGATTGAACAACCGGAGAATGAGGAAGTACAGTTGCTCGGATCTGTCAGCGGAGTCCGCATTTACTGCGGGTTGCGCTAGTTTTACCTCAGTAGCGGCGGCGCCAGGATCACCAACTGCGCCTTGAATCTCCTGGTGCGTTGTAGATCGTTGAGAGCCGTGTCGGAAGCTACCTGATTTAGTCGAGTGAGAACGCGTGCCCGAGGCTTTCATCGTGGAGCCAGCCTTCTGTGGAGCCGATTTGACACCTCTGGCAGTGCCACACTGCTTGACTCCGCCACGCCCGTTCCCGGTCTTCAACGATGGTGTCTTCAGACTGCCACGAACGGAACCTGCTTTGGCAGCAGATCCATGTCGGATGGCTCCCGGTCTGCCCGCCCGCCCTCGACTACAGGAAAAGAACCCAGTGCCGATAATGTAGAGGAAACCAAGGCTCATGCACCCCAAATACAATTGGAAGAAGGAAATTTGTTGCATTTAAAACAGTCGCGCTACGGAATCGGGCTGCCTGAGCGCAGATCGAGCACGTCGCGGAGGACTCTCCACTGTTACTGTAACTGTTTCTGTTATTAATACTGCTGCTGCTGTGCAAACTTCGAAGCACAATCTTCAGCGGGCTCCCGTCCTGTATCACCTTTGGTGGTGGGGCTTTGCCAGCTGTTGAACCTACAGACAGTATAGATCTGCCCGCGATCCGCCCACCGTTTCTTAAGTGTTAATTAATTGTCCCCAGGACTCCCATGTGATAACGGTTGCGGGTGTTTTCACACAGTCACAGACAGAAAGAGTCGGTAGGCAAATCTGTTTACTAAACGGTATCGCTCATATCCCGCCTTTCTAAGGCTTCAACTCCTCGCTCTCTTGAAGCAGCAGCATAAACTGATTCGAGTAACCTTGTCTTTGATCGACGCAATAAATGAGGCATGGGCCGCATGTTTTGCCCCAACCGTCTTTCAGCCCTTCCTGCTCGAATTGTTGGTTCTGACTGGGCAAAGTACCATTGTCCCGATATCTGTTCGCGCGTAGACTGTAGCCTCCGTTAAAAGAGGAAGGGAGATGACCGATTTCGACAGATCTGCACAGGAAATTGCCACTGCGCTTGATTCGGGACGCGAAGACATCGCCGCTCAATCTCTTTCCCAATTCGCACAGAGTCTATCCCGAGAAGATTTTCGCAAGCTGGTCACGACTGTTGATCAGAAGGAAAAGGATGACGTTGGCTCTGATTTGATCATAAAGCGAGACACCAACGGTACTCCCGTCAGTTATAGCGTATTGTCAAAGGACCTTCACGCCGCCGCTCGAGACATGGCAGGTCTCATGGACAAGGGAAAATCCGCCGACGCTATGGAATACATGTCAAAAATAGCCAAGCAGATCGACGCGAACAATAGCACCGATCCGGTCAAAGCCGCTGAACAGATGAGGCTTTGGTCCCTGGCAGTGGACGCCTACGAACGAGATGGGGTAGGCTGTGACGTCACTATCGATCTGAAGAAACGTGGTGTAGACGGAATCAGCTGGCAACTGCAATTAGGCAAAGCCGGCAACGATGCTGGTGTACAAGCCCCTGCACGTCCCGATACAGTAACGATTCCAGGTCTAGCTCGAGGAGTGGAGGCGCGAGAAAGCTCGGCGGTTACTTTGCCGGCAAATAGTCCAGTTGCAAAAATGTATGAGCAAGTTCGGCCCTCAGTGATTAAGATCGAGGCAACGCGACCTGGTCGTGTGTCCGGCACCACAGACAATTCGTTGGGCTCGGGATTTCTGATCAGTGAAGATGGTCTGATAGCTACCAATTGCCACACGTATAATGGATTTCAAAATGTCACGGTAAGAACGGGCGATGGCACCAAATCCTACACTGCTACAGTCGTGGCAGAGGACAGGGTGAATGACGTAGCACTGCTCAAGATCACGCCCGCGGAGGGTGAAAAATTCACACCGCTGCAGCTAGAACGTGATTCTAGCGGACTGAAAATGAATCAACGACTGATGGCATTCGGTCACCCGATGGGTTGGAACAAGACCTACTTGTCTGAGGGCACCGTAGTCGGTGCTACCACCATCTCAAAGGTAACCCAACCTAATCCGGCGGAAGAGAATCCGAACAAACGCATTGTCGTAATGCAAGCTCATGGTGAGGAAGGTGCAAGCGGTGGCCCGGTGGTGAATGACAGCGGACGCGTTTGCGGATTGGCGGAACTGGCGAGCGACTCTGCTCGCGGCCAGCACATCTTCGTTACACCGATAGAACCACTAAACTCACTGATTACTCAATATCGTCAAAAGCAGAAATAGCGAACAATTGATCTGAGTTCGAAGACAGGTATGTACAACGCTGTCAGAAGGTTGCTTCGGTGAACCTCCCGGCACGAGGTGCACTACGCCGCTATCGAAAAGTTTCGCCGTTGGTTCCGTCGCTAGCCACATCGGCTGTGTGGTCAATCGCAGACACTAATCCGGATTTTTTTCACTGCATATTATTGGCCATCATAAAATCACTAAGCCGGGTCCAATGGATTTCAGGATAGCGTTCGTTATCCAACGGCTCTAGCTTCGCTCGTCCTTCGAACATGTTGTGGAAATATTCCATACCCTGCCATGCAGGAAACGGGTCATCAGTTGGTGGCGTAAATGCTTTAACTAAGTTTTTGGTCAGACGTAGACCATTCAAGCTACCTGCCCGAAAAAGTTTGTATTCCTTTCCTGAAACTTTAGTCATCGTTTCGGCTATGCAGCGAGCACTCGTTACTTCACCAGCAACTCGCAGAAACCGTGGTGTGCTCTCGTCAATTGCAGCCGCAGCAGTAAACGAAGCAGTATCATCCATAGTGGTAAAGTCTAGCAGCTGATCTGCATTCTCCCAAAATAGAACTCGCTTAAATTGAAATTGGATCATGGGAGCCTGGCCTGTCAGCATGTCCATAAATGCACCATTGAGAATAGAAGTTACCGATATATCGGAGGAGTCTACGATCCTTTGAAACTCGCGATGCAGGTCGAGATTTCGGTTCTGTCCAGATGTTAACTTGACAAAATCAATTGAATAATCAGATGGAATAAATCGCGGAACTCCAGCTGTTAAAGCAGCTTTCAATAGAATGCTCTGCGTTCCTACGATTACTTCTCGCAATCCCAGCAACGTAGAAACTATGCAAGAAACTCCTTCCACCGATGATGCAAGTTCATCAGCACTTTGGTAGTTGGTGACCACAACGTCAGCACCAATTTTCTTCAATGATTGGATTTTTCCGTCCGGGGCGTTCTTTCGAACAAGCGCTTTGACTTGCACATTGCGCTCCACAAGTGCTTTGACAACGCGCATGCCAAGATTTCCGGATGCACCTGCAACGGCAATTACTTTCGGTTCCATGCAACGCTCCGCTTACGAGCACCTAATTTTACTAAGGACAGGCAGCGAAATCTTGCTGAGTAATACCTGACAAGCAAACATATCGATTACAACCATCGCCCATATACAAGTTCAATCTAAACATCTAAATCTTGAATGTCAGTCACTTGTGAACCGCACCTCCAAAATCTCTATAGAACCAGGTGCGTCGCTGGTTTATGAAGATTATGCCGATACCCTTTAACTCCGATCCACGGTATGATGCATTTTCACGATTTTCTCAAAGTCCGGATCGGACAGGAAGGACTTGCCAATGGCACCCCACCGCAGAACACTGCCATCGTCAAGGCAGTTGAAAACTCTTATCGGCGCTATCGGCGTCGCTCTGCTAAGCTCGCAAAACTGTTATGCAAGAGTCGATTCGGCTCTTGACACACTTCCCGGGCAAGACGGCAGCACCAAATCAGATACCACCAGGTCTGCGGCAGTCATAGGGTTGTTAGAGTGCCAAGACGTAGGCACCACCCATCAATTGCAAGGGTTTGTCTATGAGGGCGTAAATCTCGATCCTTCTGAGAGTCTCAAACAACTGGTCGATTCAGCCTACAGCAGGTCCGAGCTGGCCAACCAGCTCGACAAGAAAGGCGGCAAGCACCAGCGTGGAATGCAAAAAGTTTGGGTCATGACCAAAGACATGGCTCAGTGGGCAACCACGTGTAAAGGATTTGAGCAGTCGAGTGAAGCCGCTGACGTCATCCTGGATGAGAAGATCAGACTCAAAAGCCAATCCGCAATTGCGTATGCGAAACAGAAACAGATGGACGAGCTCCACACTCGCCTGATGTCGGCACTCATGCAGCTAGCCATGGGTATAGGCATGCCTGACAAGGTGAAGGGAGAGCACTCGATTCAAAGAGGGACAGAACGACTCGCCGAGATAGTCGGCGAGAACGATGCAAAGCAAACCGTAGAGACGATGAGAGACTGGGCAGAAGCGAACGCTTCCGGACAACAGTTTGCTAACGGAGATCTGGAGACCAGAGACATTTTCGAAATGCAGAAGCGTTCAGAAAAGATCATGGCAGGAGCCCTGGAAAGCGATGACGTAGTGAAGGAGATTCGTACTCAACTTCACAGATACAACAAGCACAGCAACCTCATGCGCTTTACTGCCAAGATGATCAACACGACACTCAGCATAGCGGCCTTCACCCCCACTTTTGTCTCTCCAGCAGCTCAACTTGCGCAAATGGCTTTCATATCGGCAACGGGCGGCCCCGAAGAAGCCAAGCTTCTTAAAGAACTCTATCTAGATCGCCGACTGACAAGCCGCTTGAATTCGCTAATGTCTGAGACTTCGCTTCTCGTCAGCAACCACAATCTTGCCGTTGTGACACAAAATCCAGTACTTCTAAAGTTCACCGAAGATATGATCGAGCAAATGACCAGCAAGGAAGTCGCTCACAAAATCTTGTATTCTCCGGCAGAGTCCAGCGAAGAAAAGACCGTTAACGTCGCTGAGAAGCGCCTACCTGAGGCACCTGGTTGGCAGGCCGCCGATGATGCACTCCGCTCAGCGTCCAAGGACATCAATCTAGCTAAATAGTGTTCGCAAAAGCCTGCCGAGAAGGTGCCGGAAGCACCTGCTCTTCAAGACCATGCGAAGTGATTTAGTTCTTTGTAGTACCATTGCATAACTTTCTAGATCTATTTTCGTGGAGAGTTTAAGTGGTGCTCGACGAATTTTCACAGGTGCTTGTATACAAGTCGATCGATTCCGTCATAGGTAAAGTCGTTTCCATTACGTCTCTCGCGGAACTCAACGTGACGCTGAAAGAGTTTTTGCGGACCGATATTCCCTACATCGGCGACCTTCATGTCGATCCATCGCTTTCACAGTTTGTGGACGGTTTGCCCTGGCACTACGGTCCCTTTGCCAAGTATAGAATTCTCGATCTCACGATTGATCTGATCGATGATGTTGAGGTTCCCCTCGCCGGTCGAGCAACGCTGTCTCAGCTAGGCCTTGTCGACGAGGATTGGCTTAGTAACTACATTGAAGAACTGCGGCAACATCGAGCTCGAATAATGCTGCGACTATTTCTCACTTCCCTTGAAGTTATGGAACATTCACGCGTCCGCCATAACTGCATGCTCATAAGCGAGACTGAAGTGTCTCAGATGGAAGAAGAAGTCGATAAGCTCGCTAAGGAATTAGGCGTCAAACCAGAGGAACTTAGGTGGTCCGATGAAATTGCTTGCCTGGAAAAAATTGCACTGCCCCAAAAGATGAAGATTGAAGATGCTTGCATAACCAACTTCCGCTACATATGGTCGGAAAAGCACTTTTATATGTGACCACATCTGGATCGAAACCAACTGATGAATAGCTGGTTACGCCAGTCAATCGACTCAGACACCAAACATCATAATCTAAGCTCGAGAGCGCGCAGCGTCACGTTTAGAGCCTACAAACTCTTGTAGCCAGGACAAGTCGATTGTTATACTCGGTGATGCCAGGTTTGAACTCAATTGCCGACGGTACAAAATGAGATTGCTACCCGCTTTCATAACACGTTCGCTTACTCTGGTGTCGCTCTGTTTCGCTCTAGCGATGCCGACAGCGTTGCATGGACAAACTCAGGGTTCGGGCAGTTGTGATTCAGATCAATTCATCGTTCATACCGCCCTGATCAAATCGTCCACTACGGCTAATTGAGGAGCCCGAAGCTTTCTAAAAAACG
>CAYTDR010000423.1:0-6963 GCA_964436185.1 uncultured Candidatus Obscuribacterales bacterium
ATTCATGCAATTTCAATATGGCGCTAGAAACTGTCTGCGCCATGGGCATGAAGGTAAGGGGTGGTGACTTTCTTGCAAAGTCGAAGTCTGCTCTGAGCAAAACCTCATCGCATTCGAAACCACTTGGTTGATTCAAACAGTTCTTTTTGAACGCAAAGTTTTGGTAAGGAGACATGGGCAATGACTGTCTGGATTGAATTTGTCATTTGTGCCGCCGTGATTCTATACTGTGGCAGCCGGTTGAGCATCTTCGGCGATATCATCGCTGACAAGACCGGACTCGGAAAAAATTGGATTGGCCTTGTTTTGCTAGCTACTGTCACATCTTTGCCTGAGCTGATTACCAGTGTTAGTTCCGTCACGTTGCACGACCTTCCTGACATGGCTGTTAGTGGCACAATCGGAAGCTGCATGTTCAACATGATGGTCATTGCTCTGCTCGATCTGCTTTCGAAGCATCGACCGGTTTCACACAGAGTGCATGATGGACACATGCTGTCTTGCGGCTTTGGCATTGTATTGCTCGGGTTCGCAGCGATAGCCATTGGTTTTGGGAAGCGTTTCCCAACGATTACAGTTCTCAACTCGATTGATCCGACGAGCATCGTCTTCATTGCCGTCTACCTATTGGCTATGCGCCTTATCTATGAGTACGAGAAGGTGCGGTTAAACGAAGTTGCCGGTGAGCTGGGAGAAACGGTAGAGGGTCCGCAAGCAAGTCTCCGGAAAGCTATTGTTTGGTTCGTTGTCAATTCAGTAGTAATAGTGATAGCAGCTTGTTTCCTACCTGGACTGGGAGAGCAGATCGCGAAGCAAACTGGATGGGGAGAAAGTTTCATCGGCTCCTCTTTCATTGCGATTACAACCTCACTACCCGAGATTACGGTCTCGGTCACAGCTGCTCGTATTGGGTCCTTCGATATGGCTGTGGCCAATCTGTTAGGTAGCAACCTCTTCAATGTCGCCATTCTGGCGGTGACAGATGTTTGTTATGTGAAAGCACCGCTACTCAGGTCGGTTTCTGCGGTCAATTCAGCAACGGCAATATGCGCCATGATTGCTTTGGCAATTGTAGTGGTCGGTTTGACATATCGTTCCGAGAAAAAGTTTCTGTTTTTGGCAGGGGACGCGATTGCTATCTGTATCGTATACGTCATTGCAAATTGGATTCTCTTTCTTTCAAGCTAGTTATTTATCGAGGCAAGGAATTTTCATGGAAATAGCTTCTGATCTCAATCTCTATCTACTTTTCACGATGCTACTTTTGGCATCGGTCGTAGCCATCGTGACCAAATGGATCCGGCTTCCGTACTCGATCGCCCTGGTTATCGTGGGGTTGTTCATCGGTGTGTTCCATTGGCTGCCGGTGGTGACAATGACACCGGAGTTGATTCTGCTGGTTTTCTTGCCTGCTTTGCTTTTTGAAGCGTCCTGGAATTTCAGGGTAGAGTGGCTCAAGAGTTGCTTTAAGCCGATACTTTTGTTAGCGACCGCGGGCGTATTTATTTCTGCCTTCTTGGTTGGACTTATTCTCCATACCGTAACTGGAATTGACCTTAAAGTCGGGCTTTTGTTTGGAGCTATGATTTCGGCAACCGATCCGGTATCAGTCTTATCGTTGTTCAAGAGACTAAGAGTCAACAGTGAACTCCACACGATTATAGAAGGAGAAAGCCTGCTTAACGATGGTACTGCAGTAGCGCTCTTTAAAGTTCTACTCGCATCCATTCTCGTGGGTGGGGATCTTTCGTGGACAAAGATTGGCATGGATTTTGCCTTTGTTAACCTCGGAGGCATATTAGTCGGCGCTGCAGTTGGTCTTGGTGCTTCTAAATTGACGGAATACTTCGATGATCACTTGCTTGAAACCACTCTTACGGTACTTGTCGCCTATGGATCTTACATTTTGGCGGAACAGTGTAAGGTATCACCGGTGATGTCAGTCCTGATTGCCGGTTTCATCATGGGCAACTTCGGAAGCCGGAAAAATATGTCCGCCACCACCAGAATTGCAGTTGACGCGTTCTGGGAGTATGCAGTTTTTATCGCGGAGTCACTTGTGTTCCTTCTAATTGGAATGCAGATCAAATTCGACCTGCTCGTTAAGTACTCGCCGTTTATTCTTACTGGTATAGTCGCTATTCTCCTTGCGAGAATGATCGTGGTATACACCCTTTCTCCGCTTCTGGGCAACAAACAACGCCCGATACCATTTTCATGGCAACATTTGCTCTTCTGGGGCGGACTTAGAGGCTCTCTGTGCATGGCTATGGCGTTGAGTCTGCCGGAAAGTTTTCCTCAGCGTGAAATGTTGGTGGTAACAACATTTGGAGTTGCTCTATTCACACTTCTAATACCGGGGTTGACCATGGAGCCATTGGTTCGGTGGCTGAAGGCCTCTGGACAAAGATTGCCCAAGACTACCCATCTATTAAACGAGATCGGAAAATTGGATCGTGAAAAGAAGACCTTGCAAAAGGATTTAAGAAGGGGACCGTTGACCAGGAAGCACTACGAGCAAAAAATCAAGGACGTCGAACTTCAGCGTAAGGAGTCAGTGGACCTTCTTGAACTGCTGGAGAACAGTGAGAACAACGAAGATGAAATCGAGCGGCTCTTCATTGAGGCCGCTCTTGTTCGCGCCCAAAAGGAATGCCTTATTCAACTTGCTAAGAAAGACTCAAAACCTGAAGTACTGGAGGTGTTTCGTCAGCGCATCGATGCACATTACCTGGCGATTCAAACTGAGGAGCGCGCCAGCGGTTGAGACTCGATCCCCTTGTCGCTCAACTATATCAAGCCATGCGGCTGCCACCGTGTGAAGTATCTGACGCGCACAATGAAACGTACGCGAAATGTTGATGTGTAAAGCTAGTTATGTTTGATGACGATGATGGTGTCAATACTGCCGAACGATCTTCACCAAAATCACTCATGTCTGGAACGTTGCTGGAATGCCTTGCGAGCTTTGAACCTGACATACTCAAAGCAGGCTCCGTTGTCAAGTCGGAATGAAATGGCAGGAGAAAAGTTGTCAGATTTAATCGGTCTTAGCTACGAAAAGCGAATTCAGTTCGGCGGTCGTATCGTAATAATCGGCGCTGGTTCTGTTTCACAGTGCCTGCAATCTATTTTGTTGAAGCGCATGGACATGGAATTCAACAAAGTGACAATTGTCGAAATGAAGAACAGGGAGGCCTGCCCAAGCGTTCTGATAACAAATGGTGCGACTTACATACAGGAACGGATCACCAGGCACAACCTACATGAGGTTCTCTCGAATTTAGTCGCGGCAGGAGATCTAATAATTGATCTTGCCTGGGGCATCTCTACTATCGATATCATTTCCTGGTGTCAGAGTAATAGTGTTATCTACATCAATTCATCGATTGAAGTTTGGGACGACTCATCGAGGAGATTGGAGGATGACACTATTTATTCCCGATACCTGGAATTTCTTGATTTCGTGAAAAAACGCGGTGGAGGCAAGACAACTGCGCTTATCGAACATGGTTGCAATCCTGGGTTAGTTAATCACTGGACCAAACAAGGAATGGAGCATCTTGCGCAGCAGATTTTAACTCGCTTTCCGATTTCAGTCGAGCGTCGTCTGAGCTTGGAAAAATCTATCGAGGAGTCGGACTATGCAATGATGGCCTATCTTACAGGAACAAAGGTAATACACATTTCCGAGCGAGACAGTCAAACGGCCTCAATTCCTGCAGAACGGCGTGGAGAGTTCGTCAACACCTGGTCTCCAGACGGCTTTCATCATGAGAGCATCGCTCCTGCTGAGCTTGCCTGGGGAACGCACGAGAGAACGTTGCCACACAACGCTGTCGTTCATTCAAACGGTCCAGGTAACAAGATCTATCTCACAGGCAAGTCGATGAATGTTCTTGCCTATTCCTGGGTTCCCTCCGGTGAGATAGTCGGTCAATTGAGCGCGCATGGCGAGGTTTTCACGATCAGCAAGAATCTGACAGTCCGACAGGATGAACAAGTGGTTTATCGACCCAGCGTGTATTTCGTCTACAAGCCATGTGATCAGGCGCTCGAATGTCTATCGGAGCAGAATCGACCTAATCAATTTCAGACCTCCAGAAAGCGCGTTCTGACAGAAGACATCATATCTGGTGCTGACGAGGTCGGTGTGCTCTTGCTAGGCCATGACTTAAACGGATGGTGGATCGGTTCGTGCCTGGACATTTACGAGACTCGTCGACACGTCCAGGGTCAGAATGCAACTACTCTGCAAGTCGCGAGCTCGCTCTTTGCTGCGATGTTGTATAGCATTCGTAATTCCAATGCGGGAATTTGCACGCCCGATGACATACCGTATCAGGAGATCCTCCCCGTTGCAGCGCCATATTTAGGAACACTTCGCTCAATGCCGACAAACTGGAGACCACCTAAGACTACTGGAATTGCTGAGCCCGCTTCTAGACTAACCTGGCAATTGGAAGACTTTCTTTTAGATAACGACTCCGATCCGAAAAGAAAGGCCGTTTAAATCAGGCAGCTCCACACATAGCTGTTATTCTGGATGAGTCGCCTGAAGCGCCGAAATTGTCGGACTCCTGCTCCCCGGAATCCGACTTTATTGACTATCGAGTGAATTTGCCAAGCTGGTTGTCGGCAGTTGCTCTAAGTTTGTGCGCAAAAGTCCTCATGGCCGAAACATCTACATTCGCAGGTAATGGAGATAAACATTTCAGAATTTGATCTGCCAAATCTCGCGCCTTTGCTGGATCGCCATTCTGGAGATGATATTCGCCGAGCCGACCAAATAGCTCGCAAAATTCCCGTGGATTTCTTAATTCAGAGTGGAGGGGGAGTTGAGTTTCCAAAGCTTCGATGAGCCTCTTTGCTTGCCGCGGGTTGGTCGTCTCTAGTTTCAATCTAGCTTCCAGCCCCTTGCATAAAATCGCGTTTTCGGCTCTGCCTTTACGATCAGCCAGTTTCAATTTTCTAGTTTTTTGCAATAACTCTTTCGCCTTGCCATAATTGTGCTGATCTATACAGGTTTTGACTGCCGTCCTTGCACATCCGGCAGCCTTTTCATCTAATCCAAGAGAAGAATATCTATGCATGATTTCCGTGAACAGCTTGTGGGCATCCGGTGAAGATTCAAGAGCTAATGCATGGGCAAGATCGAAGGCCACGGAGAGCTCTGGTTCTTCAAGAACCTTTACTCCTCCAGCCAATTTGAGCTTACTACATGCTTCTTTGGCGCTTATATGAGTTAACGTTCTGACTTGCAGCAATAAAACCAATTTCTTATCTGTGGTTGTACTCCCTTTATCGATTAACTTCTCGGCCTCTTTCAAAACGGAGTATGCCTTATAAAATTGAGCGTTATGAATCATCGCCTTTGCTTTGTCGACAGAAGCTATTACCAAACTGTTTTCCATGCACCTTATCGATACGTGTGGTATTTCTCGTTGGAGACTAGCTAATTCACTCGGCAGCACATGTATGCCTCTCAAATCCAAGATTCTAAGTTTCTTGAACTGTTTGAACTTACTCAATTTTTTACTGTCGATGGGGCTTCTAGACAGCAGAATCTCTTCGAGGTTCGGGAAAATATCTATTGGCGGTGCCTCAGAAACGCTAGTGTTCGAAGCATCGAGCCGATTCAACGATGGCATCAATGAGCACTTTCGCAAGCCTTCGTCTGAAATCTCTGTGTCTTTGACTATCAGGTTTCGCAAATTTCGCATGCCAGCCAAATTTCGCATGCTCGAATCACCTATGGAAGCGTACGCCAGGTTTAGTTCTCTTAGTCCAGGAAAGTACCGAAGAAACTCCAGGGTTGTTACGCCAGTACCTTTTAGGGACAATTTCCAAATTGCCGGATCTGCAACGGCTATTAGTGTTTTATCCGTAATTCGCGGACAATCTTCAAAGGTCAATATAGGCAATGCCCCGTGATCGCGAATATAACTAACTAGCTCTGATTCCCCGACGTCTCCAAGAATTTTGTACTCGTTTGCATTAACAATATCAATCTTCCTCTCCTCATGTATGTCGAGGACTTTGATTTCTCTAGATGGTCTGCTATGGGATACAGGCGACTTGGGATTGGGCATGAACCAGCCAATTGCTATTGGAGTGCATAGAACAAATGTGCCGATAGAGAGAGCCACCACTAGTTTACGGTTTCTAATAACTCCACTGGTTTCCAAAGACTCCGGAGTGACCGATTTATGGTCGGAACTATCCTCGATACCATGGAGTTTTGTCAGAGCCTCTCTTAAATCGATCATTCCCATGAACCTGTCGCCTGGACTCTTGCTCATGAGCTTCTTTATCAATTCTGTGCTTTCATCGGGAAGGTCCGCTCGCTCCTTAAGTCTCTCGAAGTCAGGCTCTCCGTTTTTGTGAAGGAGTGCCAGCTCCATTGTGGAGTCGCCCTCGAAAGGCGGCTTCCCTGTCAATGAAAAGTACATTGTGCAGCCAAGGCTGTACTGGTCAGAGAATTCATCAGCGCGACTGTCGAAGTGTTCCGGACTACAATATAGTGGTGTGCCAAGTATGGCGACTGAATCAGTCACAAAAACATCCTTAGAACGAGCAATGCCGAAATCGACAAGAACGGCTCCCTGTTCACCTATGATTATATTTCCTGGTTTTACATCTCGGTGAGCTATTTTTCGATCGTGCGCATGTTGCAGGGCATCGACGACATCCAAAAAGATCTCCCTGAATCGGATGAAGTCTAGTGGCTTGTCAGTCTTCACCAGGTTCTCCAATGACTGTCCTTCAATGAATTCCATAGCCATATACGGACCCAACTTGCCGGCCATTCCGAAATCCATAATGCCTGCTATTTTGCTATGACTGAGCAAACTCAAGACCTTTGCTTCCTTCTGAAACCTGCGCAGACCACGCGGTGTAAGGATGTGTGGATCAAGCATTTTTAATGCCACCAACTTATCCAGGTGAGCATGCTTTGCTTTG
>CAYTDR010000424.1:0-6952 GCA_964436185.1 uncultured Candidatus Obscuribacterales bacterium
ATGATGAATTAGATGGTACCATCGAAAAGTGTACAAGCCAGCAAGAAGGGATTGCCTGTGCTGAAATGGACCCATAACAAGTGGTGTCGAATTACCGTCGTCGCTTTTTCATGGCTTGGCGCATGCGCAGCCTGCAATCATAGGACTCCTCTAACAGCTGGCGCCCTTCCAGCCTTATCACAGAGCTCTGATAGTTCCACTCTGAAGGTTGTTAGAAGCGAACCGAATGTTAAGTACAAGACGCTCAACGCCTGGTGGAATCTCTTTGACAATCCGCCTGAACTGAAAGGCGATGAGAAAGGTGTGACGAAATCCAATTTCCTTCTGACTGTGCGCTATCAGTTCACGGTCGTCAAACGAGGGCAAAGCGGAACAGATTACTCTGTCACCATTCAACCCACTCGAACCCTTGTCCAATTGGCTCTTCCCATAACCATTTGGACACCCTGGGGAGCTCCTGCAAAATTGATGAAGCATGAGGAAGGTCACAGGAGAATTGCAGAACGAGTGTATTCGGAGGCGGAGACGATTGCTCGATTTTATGCCGGTTCAATCTTGGAGAAGACCTTTGACGGTCGGGGTGCCTCGGAATCGGAAGCTGTAGAGAGCGCATACGCCACGGCAGCTCAACAACTCAATGACGCGTACAGAAAGTCAGTGTTCGAGTACTCACGTTGCGTAAATCAGGAATACGATCGCGTCACGCAGCACGGGTTGGCGAACTTGGAAGAGGATGCTGCCATCGAGCAGTCGTTCAAAAAGTATGCAGGCTTTTTGGGTACTTTCGAGGAAGCGCGCCTGGCAACTGATCGAGAACGAAAGACCAAACCGCCAACAGGTCCTGTGACGCCGCTGGTCCATAGGTCGAAGGACAGCGAAGACCCTGTTGCGGAGCAAGAAAAGTCTGGTAGCAGCGAGGCTCCGGACAATAGTGGCGCGGATGGGGAGCCTTCAAGGAATACCGATTCAGAAACGAACGTCGATAGTGGAAGAGCGGACGCCAAATAAACGTCGAGTAGAGAATACTGTCCAGCAAGAAACGAAATCGAAATATTTGACAACCCATGTTTAGCAAACTTCTTTCGTAAAATCTTTCCTACGCATAAGCTTCTCGCTCGCTCCGCATCAGCCGACACATTGCACTGGTCGAGAAAGTTGCAAGCCCAAAGCTCAATTGGTTCAGATTGCCATTCCGGAACCTGTTGACAGGACTGTTGCTAACAGCCGATCATGTGAAAAATCGGTTTCCAACTGTTTGTTGTCAACATGTCATACCTGGTATCAGGATCGATCGTCCTAGTTTTTCTAATCATGGCAGGCCTCATGTATACGCGGCGAGTGTCTGCACTCCTCGCTCTGCCTATCATGGCGGTGGTAATTGCGATTATCAGCGGAATACCCGGCAAGGACATACTTGATACCGTAATCAGTGCGGGCGCGGTAATGCTGCACAATGCGTACACTACCACTATGTTCGGTGCAGTCCTGGCCGAGCTAATGAATCGGCATGGAATCGCCAAAGCGTTGGTTCGCTGGGTAGCTGAGTTCGCCGGCGACAATCCTTACATTCTTGGAGCCGTCTTGACGTTTGTCACCGCCCTTCTCTTCTCGACGCTCGGAGGATTAGGCGCCGTAATTATGATAGGCACCATAATCCTCCCCGTGATGCTATCCATCGGTATTTCGAACGTGACCGCAGGCAGTCTTTACCTCTTCGGTATCAGTCTTGGTGGCATGTTCAACCTGGCAAACTGGCAGCTCTACAAGGATGTGCTCAATGTTGATCAGCCTGCGATTGTGGGTTTCGTGACCAAATTTGCCTTTATTCTCGTTCTGGCTATCCTGGTCTTTCTAGCTATCGAGCTGAAAAACAGAAAAAATCTCGGTCTGCTCGTAGTCGGGATACTTCTGTCAGGATGTTGCCTGGCGGTGCTCAATCTCGGCTTCTCTCCCGCATCCGACGTCGCCACTCCCGGACCAGCACCATGGTCGATGACAGGAACACTCTTTTCGCTGGTGGCCTTAATAGTGCTAGCGAGCTTTAGATCCTTTAGAAAGGATACTTCACTCTCCGCACTAGCTATGGTGACGCCATTGGTTCCGCTCTTTTTGGTACTCGCCGGAAAGTGGGAGATTTTACCGGCGTTTGTTGCTGCCATCACATATGGTGTGCTCGTTACTTGGCGGAAAGATTCGGTCACGATACTGACTCGTTCCATAATCGATGGTATCACCTCGGTTATTCCTGCAGTCTTCTTAATGATCGGCATTGGAATGCTGATTGCCGCAGTCCGACACCCGAATGTATCCGGCGAGATTGCGCCGCTGATTTCGAACAATATTCCAGGCAGCGCCGTCCCATACGTGTTACTTTTCACGATCATCGCTCCCCTGTCCCTCTACCGCGGACCGCTCAGCCTCTGGGGAATGGGAAGTGGTCTGGTAAAGCTGATTCAAGACGCGGGTAGGATGAGCGGGCAAGCGATCATGGGAATGCTCATGTCAGTCGGACAGATTCAAGGCATATGCGATCCGACAAATACCCACAACATCTGGATTGCCACCTATCTCGGTACCGACACTCATGCGCTCTTGAAACGCACGGTTGTTTACGCATGGTCGGTAGCGTTTCTGGGTCTTGTCCTTTCTTGTCTCCTTGGGTATGTTCCTATGGCGGAGAACATGGACGTGGGCACGACCACTGAGATGACCAATAGATATTCGAGGTTGTCGATACCCGGACTGGAGGACGCCGAAAGCGAGTCCAGCAAGATACCTCAAGGAATTAAGATATTCGATAGCGACGAGCAGAAATGACTGGAATGCATGGCATAAACAACATAAGAGTAGGTATTGATGTCGGTGGCACATTCACTCATGCCGTTGCCATTAATTCAAGTACCATGAAGCTTGTCGGTCAGATTAAGGTGCCAACCTCACACAGGTCGGACAAAGGCGTGGCCGAGGGCATCATCCAGGCGCTCAACCGTCTATTGTCGGAATCAGACATTGATCCCAAGAGGGTTGGATTCATCGCCCACAGTACCACACAAGCCACCAATGCGCTACTCGAAGGAGACGTTGCACCAGTTGGGATAATCGCGATGGGAAGCGGTCCGGACGCCTGGTTGGCCAAGCGCGTTTCTCACCTCGGTAAGATTGAACTAGCACCGGACAAATATCTTTCCACGTACCATGACTTCTTGAGCACTAACACTACGCCAACACGTGATGATGTGCAGCGGTCGGTAGAAAAGCTGGTAAAGCAAGGTGCCGTCTGTATTGCCGTCAGCGAGTCCTTCTCGGTGGACAATCCGGAGAATGAAGAGTTTGTTGCAGAGATCGTCCGCGAGCTTGGTTTTCCGGCTACTGCAGGCTGTGAAGTCAGTCAACTTTACGGTTATAAGGTCCGCACGAGAACCGCGGTCATCAATGCGTCGATGCTGCCGAAGATGATCGAAAGCGCAGATATGACGGAGAAGAGCGTTAGAGAAGCGGGCATTACGGCACCAGTAATGATAATGCGCTCTGATGGCGGTGTCATGGACATCGACTCAATGAGGAAACGTCCTATCCTCACCATGCTCTCCGGTCCTGCTGCCGGAGTGGCAGCGGCCATGATGTTCCTGCAGATCTCAGATGGCATTTTCCTTGAGGTTGGCGGCACCAGCACTGATATCTCGGCTATCAGTGATGGACGTGCGCGCGTAAAGTCGGCCGAGATCGGCGGGCATCGCGTCTACATGAAGACTCTCGACGTCCGCACCGTCGGAGTCGCCGGTGGCTCACTGCCACGAGCGAAGAAGGGAAAGCTGCACGACGTAGGACCAAGAAGCGCGCATATAGCGGGCTTAGCCTATACATCGTTCGCGAACGAACTGGAAGACGTGGATCTTGCATCGTTCAAATTCGAGTCTATCAAACCGATGGCAGACGATCCGGATGACTACATCGCTTTGAAAGCGGGTCAGCAAGAAAAGGCGAGCTACTGTATTACGCCAACTTGTGCGGCAAATCTTCTCGGGCTCGTTCCTGAGGAAAATTGCGCCAAAGGCTCACCGCAGTCGATTGAAAAGGCTTTTGCTGCTCTCTCCGCACATCTTTCGCGAGACCCGAAGGAACTGGCAGGAGACATTCAAACCTTAGCTTCGCAAAAATGCATGCCAATCGTGGACGCATTAATAAAGGAATACAAGCTCGATCGAGAGCTGGTTTACCTAATAGGTGGCGGTGGCGGTGCTGCGGCGATTGTTCCTTTTCTTGCCGAGAAGATGAATCTTAGATTCCGAATCGCTGAGCATGCGGATGTCATTTCAGCGATCGGAGTGGCATTAGCTCTCATCAGAGAAACAATCGAGCGTCAGATCGTCAATCCTACTGATGACGACGTCCTCAGACTCAGACACGAAGCGCACGCCGCCGTCGAAAGCATGGGTGCGGACCCAGGAACAATCGAAGTTCACATCGAGGTCGATTCGAGAACGAACATTCTTCGTGCTACTGCATATGGTGCCAGTAGCATGAATGCCGAAACCTCAGGAGTTCAGCCTGCAACATCCGAGACTGAGCGGAAGAAACTGGTGGCTGACTCGATGCGCGTCGCGCCGGAATTAGTTTCACTCCGTTTCGACGGCAAGTATTTCAAGATCTATACAGCGGCAAAATCTGAAAAACAGCTGATGGGACTGTGGCGGAAAGGCATAAACTCTGCGCGAGTCGTCGATCAGGCTGGTGGCATAAGGCTGCAGTTTCGCAACGCAGTTATTGAGAATGCTTCAACCGCTCAAGCAGAAAAGGTCATATCTACAATTTTAGAGGAACACGCCGAGTGGGGCGATGCCGGCAAAGTGATACCGGGAATGGTTCTCCTGGTGGGACCCAAGATTGTCGATCTGTCAGGACTTCTCGATGCGCAACAAGTGCTGACGCTGGCAAGGGCAGAGCTACAGGAGGCCGCAAGGGATTCGGACGTCGTGGCAATAGCCAAATTGGATTGATACCAATTTTATTGCGTCTGATTCACTGGATGCACCGGAGAGCCGGAAGAGCCCACGGAATGTTTAGCTAATATTGTGAAATAGACGCGTTTGGACGTGATTCGTGAGAAATACGGACAAACGTCTCTCGCCATCCGTCGAGATTTGTTCGATTGACGCGAATCCTCGTGGCTGAAATAGGCAAGCGCCGGATTCAAGGGTACATATTTATATCCGGAGGTTGAGTAGTTACTTAGCAGCCATACAGGCAGGACCTTCGCCGACAAGCCAGTGCCGGCTAAACATGGTCTCAGGTTCCACACCATAATCTGACTGAGCAATCGTGAGTTCGATAACGCTAGTCGTTGGTAGACTTTGCTCTGAGATGAAAGACCAAAGATAATTATCGTTAACTCTCCCATGATTTCCATCAATACAGATTTGCCTGCAGGTTGACAACCGATGCCCCTATCTCCTTCTGAAGGAAAGCTCGATAAAGAACAGGACTGCCTTTTGCGGAAAGGCGTCGACGAGTACAACCGTCGCGAGTTTTTTGAATGTCATGAGACTCTGGAAGAACTCTGGCAAGATTATCACGCTGCCGATCGTGAACTTATTCAAGGAGTCATCCAGATCTCCGTGGCTTATCTGCATTTGACTCGAGGCAACAGGGCAGGCGCGCTCAAGCTTTTCACCAGAGGTCTGGCACGAGCAGAAAAGTACAAACCGAACTACTTTCAACTATCAATTTCTGAATTCGTGGATAGTGTGTCGAAAGATCTGTCGTATCTTGCGCACACCGAGGAATATAGAATGGAAGACTTGGTCATACCAACGATTGAATACATATCGTCGTCAAACGATTGTTGAACAGTCATCAAGCAGTTATCATCCTTGATGAACCGTAGATGGTTGCCAGGTTAGCAAGACTGACTTGTCTGTTCGGTCGGTGTAGAATGTTAGCTTGAATGCGTTGTTGGTTAAACCTTGGCTTGTTGAGATAGTGAAGACCGGTCACAAAATCCTCGTAGTAGACGATGAACAATCCAATACCCTGCTTCTTTCAGAGGTCCTGAAGGATGCCGGCTATATGGTCGATGCCGCGAATGACGGCTTCAAGGCGATTGCCGCCTGTAAGGTACGGACGCCGGATATTATCATTCTCGATCTAAAAATGCCGCTCATGGGCGGAATGGCGGTTTATCAACGCCTGAAGAGAGAAGAGAAAACAAGTAGCATTCCTATTATATTTTTGGGCTCGAGAGATGAGCCAATCCCTGATGTAGTCGGCGATGAGCCCGACAACGAAGACATAATTTTCAAACCGGTCCAAGCGAACGAACTCCTGGCCCGGGTTAAAAGCGTCCTCAAAGAAAAAGCGCTTCGGGATGAGTTGAGAAAGAAAGAGCAGCAGATAAAAGAGCTCTCGCTTACTGATAATCTAACCGATCTGCGTAGCACGAGATATTTGCAAGAATTTCTCAAGCTCGGTATCAAGCAGGCTCGCAGATATGGCGTGCCGCTCAGTATTGTTGTTTTGGAGATTGATGAGCACGACACGCTTCTGAAGCAGCATGGCGAAGTCGCGACGGCAGATATCGTAGCCCAGGTCGGACATTTTGTAGGGCAGCAGATGCGGGACTCAGACATTGTAGTCCGCTCAGGACCGTTCGAATTTACAGTTGCATTGACAGTGACGAACAAAGAAGGCGCCATTGAAGTGGCGGAAAGACTTCGAATCGCAATTGCAGAGATGAAATTCACCGTCAGTGATAAAGATATTCCGATTACGGTCGGAGTAGGAATTTGTCAGTTCAGCAATAATATGGATGACGAAGGGAAAGTTCTTCTGTCTCACGCACGCGCAGCAGTCGAGCATGCCCACCAGGATGGCGGCAATCGCAGCTTGATGGCGGAATAGATTCCTCGTTGACACCGATGCATTGCGACAATCGAACCAGAAAAAAGCAAAGCAC
>CAYTDR010000425.1:0-6943 GCA_964436185.1 uncultured Candidatus Obscuribacterales bacterium
ACAAGTCATATTTTCTATGCCAAGTTGGGTGCTTCGCAGGCTCAGTCGAGTTTGGGTGGGTGGAAGATTTTCCGCCGCTCTTCTTCCAAGGACTTCAGCGAGCATCTTAGGAGTTTGAACCGCTCACGAACATTCAACAATACGACAAGTCATATTTTCTATGCCAAGTTGGGTGCTTCGCAGGCTCAGTCGAGTTTGGATGTGTGGAAGATTTTCCGCCGCACTTCTTCCAAGGACTTCGGCAGGCATCATCAGGAGTTTGAATCGCTCAACGAACATTCGACAATACGACTGGCCGTACTGTCAGTCAGGAGTATTTCCTGCTGCAGATTGGAAGAGCGGACAATTGCTAATTCTGATTTTTAATGGGACGATCAGCTTCCGGTATCGGCAGCGTTAGTCCGGTTGCATTAAGTGCCTTTGCAAGATTAGCGCTGAATTCTATACTGTCAGAATCGTCGGCGAAGATTAGGGCGGTTTGCTGTTGCAGCTGATATACGACACTGAAACTAAGGTATTGTTTCGATTTGAGTCGCACCGTAAGTGGTGCTGCAATTGTTGTCCGTAATCCACCATTTAGAAGAAACCATTGTGAGTCTCGAATCGCTGCTGTAATTCTTTCGATGTTCGGGCGACTTGATATGACCCCGTTCGGAGTTTGAATCTCTACAACCTGCGTAGGTTGCAAGCTCGATAGTTGAGTGTGAAATCGTATCTGATTCAAAAGCTTTGCACTCATAAAGCAGAGTCCGAACATTGGGAAAAGCACAAAGAAAGCGCCAATAATCCTTGCTGAACGCATGTTTGCAGGGCCTTTGACCCCTGTAACACCCTCGATCTGCGCGCTATTTGTCAGCAATAGAAAAACGCCGACCAAAACAAATGAAGCCGGAATTAGAATGCCAATGATATAGATAACCGCTGCGCCAATTCCAATCATGATATGAAGCTAGCACCTATCAAGCAACTGATTAAGAAGTCATTGATTAATCATTCCCAGTCAAATCCCTGAACGGCCTCGATCCGTCCCCCGCTAATGGTCACGAACCTCATCTCCAAGGAGAGCCCTTGGCTTCGGGCTTCGCCTACTCATTAACAACGAATCGATAAGTCCGACACAGCTATACGACTTGTCGTCTTGTCGTATCGCTTACTATACGTACATTCTAAATGACGACAGTGAGTTCACTGACCCTAAAACGAAAAGTATTATCTGCCATTTTCGTTGAAGGACGATTCCTTTGATTAGGCTGGGTAAAGTGCTAATGGCGCAAACTGCGGGTTTCAGGATATTGCTTGTAGTCTTAGAATGTATTACAGGAGCCTGCTTTGTGCGTTCTTTGGGGTGGGCTAATATGCCTAACCCGCATTGACAGGGCGTTTAACGATGTTCAGCGGACAGCACAACATTCCCAAACAGCACTATCGGATTGAAACCCATCCGACAATCGAGCAATTGAAGCATTTCCTTCATCAAGCTCAGAGCCAACGGGGAGTGAAACATTGTTATTACTGGTCTAGTGAGCTGAAGCGTTCCCTGTTTATTCTTACGGTCCATCACGCACGGAATTCTGCCGATCCGGAGTGGTGGATGCATCAAGACACGCCACAGGGTCCTCGGATGCTCTGGTTCTACCGGACCTCGGATCTTGCTGTGTTGTTTCCGCAAATTCTAGCGGCTGTGGGAACCAGCGTAATCTCCCAGGGAGCTGATGCGGACGAATCGCACAAAACAACTTTGAACGAACGCCTCGCCCACATGACTGGCACAAACTTGATTCCAGTAAACGTCGGGCAAACAGGCGGCCCAACTCAAGTCCCTTTGCACAAGCAGATGAGCGGCAATCTGGGCAACAGCCCGCTTTCTCATCTGCTTGAAATAGCAGCCAAGAATGACGCGACGGGTAGACTTTTAGTTGAGAATGGTCAACTTGGAATTGTGCAGTTCATCCATGGTCGCCCAGTGCACGCCACCACAAGCACAAGCACTGGTCTGGAGGCGTTACTCGAGCTGTACACTTTGATAGATGGAAATGTGTCGTTCAGTACTGGCACTACTCCTGATACCACTTCCATCAATCAATCGGTGGAACAGATCCAGTATCTAGGTGCTCAACTAATAGAAGATATCGGCTTCTTGCAGGAGCATGGCATTGACGAAAAAAGCGTCTTGCTGCGATCTATTCCGAATATAGATGTTAGAGAGTTGGAAAGGCGTATTCTCGATGGACCCCCTCTGGGCCTTGATTTGCAAAAACTGTTCTTTCAGAACTTGGATGGACAAAGAAGCCTGAAGGAAGTTGCAAACTTCTTGTCGCTAAAGGAAAGTTCATGGATCTCTGTTACTGCCAACCTACTTAGACTGGGATTGCTGCTTACCCCAACCGGGCATATGCTCGAATTTGTCTCACAGAGCCAATCTCTAGCAGGCCCAATGCAGGCGCGTCCATTAAATCAGGCGGCAGTATCACATCCAACAGCTCCTATCACAAGCCTTCCGGTGCCCGCCAATTTGACTCAATCCAATCCAGCTCGCCAACCTCAAAGCGAGCCAGGCGGTTCTCCATGGGGAACAGCTAGGACGGACACCGTCAATAAACCGTTACTACCGCCCACATCGGCATTCGGCGGACAGAGTACAGCCGCCCTTGTCGATGCGTCTGCTTCACCTTCGGTCGCGGCGTTTGTTACCTCGGCAATTGTCGGAGATGTGGTTGTATCCAAGCACATCGGAGTGCCATCGCAGGAAGTAGCATTTGAATTATCAAGAGGAAAGCGAATTCAAAACGCTTTGCTTAATGAAGATACGGGTGTCTACACATTTGATGCCATGCATTTTTTCCTTATCGAAGAATATAAACGCGCTTTTCGATTCAGCAAACCATTCGCGCTCGTTGCGTTCTGCTTGAAACCGACAGCAGGAAATCCCTCAAACCAGAGTACAGAAGTGGTGGCGATGGTCCTCAATGCCGTCGGCAAGCTGAAAAATGACGTCGACATTCTTGGGCATCTAGGCGATAAAGCCTACGGAATCATTGTTCCCAATGCCACTACCAATGATGCTACTGCTCTGGTCGATTTGATCTGTGCCGGACTGACCTCCGCGGCTCCGGAGCTAGGAATCAGAAAACCAAGTCTCCACTTCGGAATTGCTTCGGTTCCGGGCGATGTTCGAGAGGTCAAGGTGTTGGTATCAGTCTGTCAACAAGCGATGATAAAAGCAGTGTCAACGAACGTCACTCGAGTCAGGTACGAAGGGTGAGACCGACTCGACGAACCGGCTGTTGGCTTACGCCCTCAGCTTTTTGAATTGTCCTTTTCGTCCTGGTCATCTGGCGACGCTTGTGAGCTAACGCTTTCTTCGTCCATCGAATCAGTAGGACTTACCGCTTGCTCACCGCCAGTTGAATCTGCCGAGATATCTTGCTCCGAATCAGTTGAAGCTCCCTTAGACTCTGCCTCCGTACCATCAGCAGATGTCTGGGTCCGCTCAGCTATCTCTTGGCTTACTGCAGCAGGTTCTGACTCTGTTGACTCCAGTTGAGTACTTCCGCTCACTTCACTCGCTTGCAGTTCCGCAAGACGTTCTGGCTCAACTGCTTGTGAATTCTCGACAGCATCGTCGGACTTCGCCTTCGAGATTGCAGGGCTCTCTGACTCTATATTCTCGGCATCAACCTCTCTAGCAGCAGTCACCGACTCCATGCCCGCCGTCTCCTCAATCGACTCTGACAACATCGCGGTTTCCGATGGAACAGTAGTGAGGGCTTCCTTATCAGCGTTATTTTGCTGTTCGCTCGCCGCAGCTGTCGGCTCTTCGGATGAAACATCCTTTGCGCCGATTTCTGCTGCACTCGGGTGGTCTTCCTTAACAGCATCGTTTTGTTCTTCGCTTGCCGCGGCTGTCGGTTGTTCGGCGGAAATATCCGTTGCAGCGATTTCTGCCGCACTCGCTCTGGTAGCGTCCTTTTCTGAATCGGAAGATACACTCAGAGCTTCTGCCGCATCAATTGTAGTACCACTTGTTGAATCACCTTCGGACTCAGATTCCGGAGGGGAACTTTCTTGCACCAGCGACGCGGCAGCCTTCAAGTCAACCATGCTGATATCGTCTGAGCTCTCGTCAGCCATAGATCCCGCGTCCTGCGAAGCCACCAATAGATTGTGTGCGCGAAGAAGTTCCAGCAGAGGATCGTATACGAGCTGAGGCATAGTGAACCTGTGCATGGTTTCGCTTTTCGATTTTATGGTAACAGCACGGTTGCCATGTTGGTTTTCGGCTACTACCGACTCGATTCCCTCGCGTTCGATACTAATTCTGGTGGTACCAAATGATTGTGAGAATAGCTCGGGTACAAAGACGATTCGCCTATCAGTCACGACAAACCTGCCAGGTCGATCCTTGAAGAATATCAGTTGAAACGAGCCGATCACCGTCTCACCTGGCTGCGGCTTGAAGTTCGATCCGGCAAACATTGCTGCAAAAATGATACCGAATATGATGAACAGTCCAGCCCAACCGGCAATAATCATGCCCATGTAGCCGCTCCATGACTTATCCAGTCTTATAGATGTGGCTACCAATCCGTGTTTGAAGGCTGACACCATGTGTCCAGCCTGCAAGTATGCCATTCCAAGATGCCCATGAGCATCGGCATCCTCCGGCGCCACGATTACTGCTTTCTTGTAGCAGTTCATGCGTGCCTTCTTGTCTCCCAGCTTGTCGTGACAGTTACCCATGCCAATATAAACTTCAACGGGGTTGCCGCCCAATTCCTCTGCTTGGCGAAAAGCCTCCAGTGCGTCTTTGTACCTGTTTGCACTGAATAAGACATCGCCTTTGTAGACATAAGACAGAGGATTGTTCGGATTGAGTTCGATAGCCTTGTCGAGAGCAGTGAGAGCGGAGTCAATCTTGTTGAGGTTTCCATATGAATACCCCAATAAGATATAGGCGTCGGCTTGATCAGGCAGCAAACTAACAGACATGTTTGCATAACGGACCGCCTCTTTGAAATCCTTGTTCTGCATCAGAAGCCAAGCCAGTTCCTGAAGATACTCGGCATTGTCTTTATCCAGATCGACGGCAGCCCGAAGCTCCACGATAGCCTCTGGCATTTTACCGGAAAAATAAAGTGCCTTTCCCAATCGCTCACGCACTTGAGCATTTTCAGAACTCTTGAGCACCAGACGATAAGTGGCGATTGCCTGATCGAACTCTCTAAATGCGGTCAACCGATCCGCCTTTGCGACGAGAGCTAATTGCTCTGTTGTCAGCCTGGCAGGATTGGTCACATTTTCGATGCTTTGAGCCAGTTGAATATCGGAACCAGCCGACGAGAGACTCTCGGTCTGATCGATCTCAATTTTGGATGACGGTTGGCCCAAAACCGGCGACCAACAGAACAGACACATCGTGAGAGAAGCCATGATGAACGATGGCAATAAGGCCGACGATGTCTTTATTGCCGCTGTCTCCAAATTGCGAATATTGAGGCTTTCTTGGCACCGGTTGCGATGCACCACATCAGCCTTGTGACACAGTCGAGACTCGCCGTCACAATCGGTGGTACTGTCAAAGCCTTCTTGATCTCTGTCTTTCACGTGCCGTCAAGTACTAAGTCGAATTCCTACAGCTACTATATGACATATCAAATACCTAAAGCAACTAAATTGAACTGCCTTGAGCGGGTTGAATCAAGGAACGGCGGCTTCGAGGCACACGATGAGTTGGAACGACTGACCGCGCCGCATCTTGTTTCTCAGTCGGAGTTAAACGCAGTTCGATTCAAGAATGCCGTTCTTTCGACCTTTGCTATCGACAACGGGCAGATAACCGCCCGGAGTGCTGACTTACGCGGCCCAGAAACCATAAATCATGGTTTCTGGCAACTACCACCCAAACTGCACCATTTGAATTTTCCACGCCTTTCCCAGGGTTGTTATTTCAGGCAATTCGTGATCACCAGCATCTTTGGAGGAGAGGCAAAAGAGTCAGCTCATGGGCGGTCTGAATCGTATGAGCCTGGTTAAACTTCATCATAAATCTCGATAGACCAAAGGTTTCTAACCTCCAGAGGGTAGAATATCGAAGAGAAACGTGTGTTGAAGATTCCAATGACGAGAGTTCAAGAGGAATGACGGGTCATCAAATCGGCGACCTTGAACAGGAAAAAGACTCAAGGTCGGATTTGCGCCTTGGGCAAGTTCTTATCGACATCGGCATGATCTCCGAGAAGAACCTTGCCTACGCCCTTGACGTTGCTAAGCACGTGGGACTGCCAGTCGGTCGAGTTCTGGTCATGTCCAGCTTCGTGTCAGAAAAGAACTTTCAAGCCGGTGTGCAGATTCAATCGCTGCTGAAGGACAATCTGCTTGATTTCAAAACAGCGAAGCGGGTCGCTTCGCTGATTGTCAACACAGACGTGGCTCTGGAGCAAGCTCTTGAGACAGTTGGTTGGCAGCAACCCGAGGAGATCGACAGGAATCAGCTAGGACCGCTTCTCGTCAATGCGGGCTTCGTCACCAGAGATCAATTGAACGACGCACTAATGAAGAGCCGTTCGAGCGGCGTGCCTTTCGGTAGATTGCTCGTACTCAATGGTGTTTTGACAGAGAATCTTCTTTCTTCCGCATTGAACGCTCAGATACTTATTCGGGACGGAAAGGTGAGCAGAGAACAAGCCATTCACGGACTTCGCTCCGCGAAAAAGCGCTCTGTCACGGTCGAATTGCCGCTCCTCGAGAGCGGTTTCTATCGACTACCGAACAGGCATACAATTCGGCTGGGCGAACTTTTGGTTCTGGCTGGACTGATGACTGAGTCTGACATGATGTACGCGGTCGAGATCGGTTTGATCAACGAGAAACCGATTGGTCAAGTATTAGTCGAGCTGCAGTACATCTCACAGGAAGTGCTCGATGCGGCCCTCATGTACCAAGG
>CAYTDR010000426.1:0-6936 GCA_964436185.1 uncultured Candidatus Obscuribacterales bacterium
GTGCCGGATCTCGAAGCCGTCGTAAACTTTGCCAGACAACACAATATCGTTTCCATCATCGACAATACTTTCGCCAGCCCTGTAAACTTCTGCCCATCGGACCACGGTTTCGACTTGTCTATCCATAGTTGCACCAAATATTTGAATGGACATTCTGATATCGTAGGAGGTGCCGTTATAGGAAGGCAAGACCTGGTAGAAGCGGTTCTGCACAAGCTGAATCATTTCGGCGCGTCGATGGACCCTCATGCTGTATTTCTTCTCAATCGCGGTCTCAAGACCCTGGCATTGCGAGTGCGCTACCAGAACGAAAGCGCCTTGCAGGTGGCGAGGTTTCTCGAAAGTCACGATCTGGTCTCTCGAGTAAATTATCCTGGTCTAGCAAGCAGCCGGTCGCATGAGAATGCACGCCGGCTTCTGAATGGGTTCGGCGGTGTCCTCAGCCTCGAGCTAAAAGATGACAGTTCTCAAACGGCTGACAGGTTTATCAAAGGGCTGGAACTGGCCAAGTCTGCGCCCAGCCTGGGCGGTGTAGAGACCCTTGTCACTCGTCCTTCGACCACCTCTCATTCTGGTCTATCGACCGAAGAACGGCTGAGCATCGGAATTACCGATGGATTAATTCGACTCTCTGTAGGCATTGAAACTACGGAAGACTTGATTGCCGATCTCGATCAAGCGCTAAGAGGCGCCTGTAACGTTAAGGCGGCAAAATAAGTCAAAACTTGTTTGCGAAGCGAGTCGGCAGCGTCCACCATTCCATGGCACTGCTTCCATTGTTCAGCCGCGCTTATAGCAGCAAAATAAAAGAACTTGAGTCGGCAGCATCTACCATTCCACAGCGCTGCCCCTTCCATGTGCAACCAAGCTCATAGTGGTATGATCTGGCTCCTATCGAACAGAGGCTACCGTGGGAGTCTCCTTCATTTTGAGATCAAAGGTTCGCCGGCTGAGGCAGAGTCGTGGATTTCCTGGACACCCAAAACAAAATTGAAGATTCCATCAACAGCGACGACCACACCACTGATGTGGTGCCGCTTTCGGAACGGCGCGGTCCGGTCACGCTTGGTCTTCTCTGGATCACAATGGTAACTGGATTTCCGTCCGTGCTCGCTGGTTTCACCTGGTATCATCACGGACTTACTCTGACTCAGGTGCTTGGCTGTACGCTGCTCAGCAACCTGATACTTATGGTTTATTGCATCCCGGCCTGTCATCTAGGTGCCGTAAGCGGTCAAACTTTTGCGCTCATGAGCCGTTCTGTCTTCGGTCGGATCGGCTCCATCGTTGTTTCTCTCACCGTTGCTCTAATTTCGCTCTGTTGGTATGGATTGGCGGCGGTGCTCCTCGCCGAGGGATTGAAAGGAATTTTCGCTCTGCCGATTGATACCATGTGGTTGTCAATTATCTTAGCAGTGATTATGGCAGTTAATAACTTCTTTGGTTTTTCGGGCGTAGCCAACTTCGCCGGCTTCTTCGCTGCCCCAGTCTTAATCCTCTGGATTGGCGCGACATTTTTCAAGGCTGTTACGGAGACACCAGTGGCCGCCTTCACCGCTCCGGAGAACGTCGGTATCTCAAGCGCAGTGACAATTGTTTCAGCGCTCGTGATCGGCAATACTGCCTGGGGTAATGAGGCAGACTACTGGCGATATGCTAAGCCCAAGTTAAAATATACGGTGATACCGCTGGCGGTATCGATAGCAGTTGGGCAGATTGTCTTTCCGGTCACCGGTTGGATGCTGGCCAGGAAGACTGGTATTACGGACTTCGAACAAGCAAGCGCTTTGATGACGCGATACGCATTAGGTGATGCCGCCATTTTGGCAGCGCTTGTGTTAATAGTCACTTATTGGGGCTTAAACGATGCAAACCTCTATGCCGCCATAAATGGTGTCGCTAATCTTCGCAAATTCTGCCGGAAGAAGCTGACATTCGCACTGACCGTGATAGGTGCAATTGCCGCCGCGGTCCTAAGCAAAGATCCTCGGTCCCTGGAAATAGTCTGCTCTCTTTCGTCTGTCATGTTGCCTTGCGCAACAGTGGTCATGTTATGCGAATGGTATCTCGCCGCCCGACAACCGGACACCAAGCCGTTTTTCGCTACAATACAACCTCTTTCTGAACTGCCGGCATTGCGCTGGTCCGCAATGGTCGCATTCCTTTCCGGATCCTTCGTAGGAATCTTGACCTCTGGAATGATTCCCAACACAGAAAGTCTGCATGTCGGTGTCAGTGCGTTGCAAGCATGGTTGACCACTCTCGTCTCATACTTCATTCTTCGTCCTATAGAGCAGCGAACTTCAAACCCAGGAGTTGATGTGGTCAAAACCGAGATCGTCGATCCGCAACAACCATAAACAAGGATCGCACCCTCCGCCTAATCGGGGCAATTCCCGACAAGAACCGGGCATTTTCAGTCTGCATTCTGCGCGCCTGAGACCAAACTATGTGCAAGATCAACGCCCGCATCTAACCTGATCATTAACAATGCCTAAACGCGGAAAACCTGATCAATGCGTAAGAACGGAAGCAGGTACTCGTGACGGAGTATTGGTTGAACACACTGTTCATATAGGATGAGTAAAGAACTTAGATCGAGTAGCGACCAGCGGAGAAGTACATGAAGAATAATGCACTACAGGAAATCTTGGATTTGGCCAGCTCGACCTTAGAGGCAATCAGCGGCTGCCTGGAGCTTGTATCTGCAGTTCTGGAGCCGATTGCTGCCATACTTTCAATCTTTGGTTAACCGAGAACTTCTCGGCAGCACACCAACAAGTCTAGCGCCTAAATCGACAATAGAAACAGAGGCTCTAGGGAGAGCCCCTGTTCGCGTTTCCTTCGGAAAAATCTATGAATGCAACCGGAGCGAGGCGGGCCATCGGGGCATTTACCGCTTACAGTGTTACTTGCCTGGGAACTTCGCCAGATCCACCTTCTGTAGGATCTCGCTCTTCTGTTGATAGTAGTTGTCGGAAGTGCCGTGGGTCAGCCGAGTACTAAGCCGACTTACTCCATATCCAACTCCGCCACCCAGTCCAACTCCTGCAAGGGCGGCAAGAGGTCCACCAATAGCCAACTTAACCCCACCATATGCAGCACCACTTGCGGTGCCAATGCCAACAAGAATTCGTCGTTGTGCTGTGAATGGATCTCTTCCAGACATGTCACCTGCCGCACGCAACAATACGTTAACATCGTCTTTTTGAATACTCTGTTCTTCCTTAGAGTTGAGAACCTGTTGAGTCTTATCTTGTTCTTCTGATTTTCGATTGAAGCCATTGTATAACGAGGCAAGCTCATTCATATGCTCACTGGCGAACTTGGCCAGTGCGCGATCCGCAACACTCAGCTTAGGGCCTTCAGAGGCAGCATTAAGCTCAGAACGACTCAACTCCCCATTCTTGTCTTGGTCAATACGATCGAAGTTTCTATTCAACGATTGTCCCAGTTCTACCATTGCCGATTTGTGAGCAGAATCCAATTGTACGTCTGACATAATTTTCCTCCTTATGTGCGACGCTGTGAAGCGTAACGTACAAACTATCTATACGGACGAACTCTCTTTTTGGACAAATTTTTAAAACTCTAAGATACTATATATGGTGCAGACAATTAGCAGAGGGCAGCTAACTTGCAGACACACAGTTAGCTGCAAGTTGAGACAACCATCCTTTTGTAAGCAAGCTAGACGGTTGTTCGCACGCAGCTAACTTCGATGCTCTCTCAAATCGCGCTGGTATTATGCACGATATCACTTCTCTGGTGTTACAGGCGATATCGATATCAGGAGTTCGTCCTATTCACCAGCGATCCGTAGGGCACGAGATCATACAGATCTTTCCATTCCTACCAGAACAGATGTAAGCCTGCAACTTAGACGAATCGGCTCGACTTCGTTCCGTTTATGGATCACGGAATCATTGTTCCAGGTAATCCTTTAAATATAGGAGTGCAAAGGTATGGCTTTGACGACGCTCTCAACTCAAGAAGAGGCCGCAGTCTTCTGCGAAACGAATATCCTTTCCATATGCTTGATTGCCGTTTCGCACTCTTCGAGAGTGTTGAATGACGAAAGTGATATGCGAACTGATCCCTTGAGCAGACTGCAGGGCAAGTTGAGGGCACCAAGAACGTGCGACGGTTCGATCACTCCTGTATGACATGCTGATGCGCTGGACACGCAAACGCCTTTCATGTCGAGCTGCATAACGAGACCTTCTCCCTCTGCATTCTCCACCGAAAGACTGATGTGACCCGGTAGTCGCTTGGCGAGATCCTTTGCTCCTGTGAGCGAAATTCCTGGAATCTTCTCCAGTCGTTCGAGTAAGTATTGTTGCATCTCACTCAAGCGCTTGGTGGCGTTCTCCATGTCTTCATTAGCCAACTCAGCGGCCTTTCCCAGCGCGACAATATTGGCCAGACCTTCCGTCCCCGGCAATAGTCCCTTCTCCTGCCCGCCACCAAAGGTAATGGGCATGACGTTTTGTCCCTGACGGAGAAAGAGCGCACCTACTCCTTTAGGAGCATGGAACTTATGTCCTGAGATTGACAGTGCCGAGACGGAGACTTTGCTCGTATCCAGCGGTACCTTCCCCGATGCCTGAACAGCGTCGGAATGGAAGAAGATATGTTTGCCTATGGCTGCTCGTTTTGCCTCGATTATGGAGGCAATCTCTTCCATTGGTTGAATGGTGCCGATCTCGTTGTTGGCCCACATAATGGAAACAATGCTGGTGTCATCGCTTAGAGCAGATTGCAGCTTATCCAGCCTGACGAAACCTTCTTGATCTACCGGCAGGTACGTAACTCGCCAGCCGAGACTCTCCAGATGTTTACATGGACCAAGCACAGAAGGATGCTCGATCTGAGTCGTGATCAAATGTCGTCCGAGACTGTTGGCTTCAGCGAATCTTGCGCGCCCGAGAATTGCCAGATTGTTGCTCATGGTGCCACAAGCGGAAAACATCACTTCTGCCGGTGAGCATGAAAGTAGATCTGCTACTTGCTTTCTGGCTTGGGCAACGGCTTTGTGAGCACCTCGACCGACGGAATGAATTGACGATGGATTGCCAAAGCTTTCCGCTAGATAAAGCATCATTGCTTGCACCACTTCCGGTCGAACGTTGGTGGTTGCGCTATTGTCAAAATATATGACCATGATCAGCCATCCCAGACGAGTATTTCGTAAGGCGAAATTTAATACACTGAAAATGTTACCATGCTCACCTGATGAGAACGCGATAAGAAAGGAGTTTTCGGAGAAGCACGGAAGTTTACTCGTCTGTCAAACGCCCATGAGGCAACACTCTCGACCGATCAACTTCGAGCTGCCATGCCGATCTGTTCAAAAATGCTTGTCTTGCGTTTTCTCCTTCTTTTAGCAATTGCGGCACTCATCTGCTTTGCCAATGTCACCATCGGCGAAGTGAATATCGATCCGGTAGTAGTCTTAAAGGCACTTTTCGACCAGCAGTCTCTCACTTCGGAGCAGTTATCCGATGCCGGAATAATTTGGGATATTCGTTTGCCCAGGCTTGTTGTCGCGCTTGTGGTGGGGAGTTGCTTGAGTATTTCGGGTTTCATCTTGCAAGCGTTGTCACGAAATCACCTTGCTGATCCATATCTCACCGGTGTATCGTCGGGCGCCGGAGTGGCCGTTGCTTGTGCAATCGCGTTCGGCATGGGTCTGCAGTTGATTCCGCTTGCTGCATTTCTGGGCGGGCTGGTGGCAAGCCTGGTGGTTGCGGGCCTGGCGAAGGGTCCCGCCGGTCTTTCCATTACCAAGCTGTTACTTGCCGGCGTAGCGCTATCCACTATATGTGGAGGCATCATCACTTTGATTATTACTAGCGGCGGAGACACTGTTAAGTCGCAAGGAATTTTCTTCTGGTTAGCTGGTGGTATCAGTGGAAGAACCTGGCCCGAAGCAATTCCTTCAGCGGTCTATTGCGCGATCGGCTTTGTCCTTGCCCTTCTCCTGTCCAAGCAAATCCGCCTTCTTTCGCTAGGCGCCGATCAGGCGAAGGCGTTGGGAATGAGCGTGGAAAAAACGCAATGGATGCTTCTTGCCATCTCTGTTCTGCTCTGTGGTGCAGCAGTCTCCGTCAGCGGAATCGTCGGTTTTGTAGGTCTGGTCGCTCCCCACGTGGCACGCAACATCTTTGGACGAGACGAACGTTTGCACATAGTTTGTGCCGCGCTCATCGGAATGATCCTGGTGGCAGCAAGCGATCTGGCCGCCAGAACTATTGTGCCAGGAGAGGAACTTCCTCTCGGAACGCTCATGTCACTTATCGGTGGACCGTTCTTCCTGTGGTTGGTTGCCAAACATAGAGGCGAATCATGGTAAGCAAGCTCGAGATCGTCGGTCTGACGGTCGGCTATGAAGACAAGACTGTGGTTTCGGCAGTCGATTTAATACTCGAGCCCGGTTCGATTACGGTTCTCGCGGGGCCCAACGGATGCGGCAAATCGACACTCTTGCGAACAGTCGCTCGGCAGCTTGCACCAATTGCAGGAACAATCAAGCTGGACGAGAAGGATGTCAAAAGCTGGTCAGCAAATGAGTTCGCTCAGAAGGTAGCATTTGTGCCTCAGTCACTCAGCTTGCTGCATCAGTTGACGGTGGAAGAACTCGTTAGCCTGGGCAGGAACCCGCACCAGAAGTGGTGGTCGTGGACTCGTTCTGAGCATGACAAGACGGCTGTTGATGAGGCTCTTGCCCGCACAGATCTACTTCACTTGCGCGAACGTCTGTTCGCCACTCTCTCAGGCGGCGAACGACAGCGTGCCATGATTGCCACAGCGTTATCTCAGGAACCGGCTTTTATACTGCTTGACGAGCCAGTCAATCATCTAGATTTCAAGCATCAGCTTTCAATCGTCTCTTTGATCAAGGATCTGAAACAAAAAGGTATCGGTGCTCTGGTC
>CAYTDR010000427.1:0-6931 GCA_964436185.1 uncultured Candidatus Obscuribacterales bacterium
ACATCAAAATGGTGCTGACTAACAACATGGGTATCAGTAGATCCTGAAGCCGCTTTCCTCCTGCACACCCCATCGTTAACTTGAAACACCGTCTCGCAAAGTTAGCCAAAAATGCGCCGGTCTCATAATTTCTTACCCGTAATTATAGCATCCACAATGAAATGTTTCTCAGCTTGCCGCCAACCCGTTTTGCATACCGATCAATGTTCAAACTGTTGAACCAGCAAGAGAACCATCGCTACACATTCGTAGGATGAATATTGTCGGCAGAGCCTGAAAAACGACGAGTCAACCGACCAACGATCGCGAATCAAAAGGCGACGAAACAAGACGGAGAAATTCCAAATGACAGAAGTCAATCAAGAGTTATCGATAAACAGCATCACTACTTTCTATACCGCCGCCTGCGATTCGATCTGCGACTCTCATTCCATGCTGAATCGTGCGGCTCCAGCCAGATTTATGCAGCCAAGAACGATCGATGACATTCAAAAGATAGTGAGGACCGCTCAGAAAGAAGGTATGTCGATTGCTGTTGCCGGCGGTCGCCATTCCATGGGTGGGCAACAGCTCATCGATGACGATATACAGATAGATATCAACGAGATGAACAAGGTTTTGTTTCTCGATCGAGATCGTAGACTCGTAAAAGTAGAGGCTGGGATTACCTGGACACAACTGATTCGTCACTTGCAGCAGGTTCAGTCCGGAACGGAGGCGTCGTTATCTATCCGTCAAAAACCGACCGGCGTAGACGATATCACTATCGGTGGCTGCGTATCGTCGAACATTCACGGTCGGGGTCTGACAATGAGACCGTTCGTTCAAGATATAGAGGAGATCGAAATCGTCAACGCACGAGCAGAGCTGGTTACTCTAAGTAGGCATCAAAATGCGGAACTGTTTCGACTGGTAGTGGGTGGCTACGGATTGTTCGGCATCATCGCCACTGTGACACTGAGACTGACACCACGAAAAATCATGCGCCGGCATGTCAGGGAAGTCACAGCGAGAGGACTACTTCCGGCACTCAATGAATGCATAGCTGACGGACACGAATATGGTGACTTTCAATTCTGCATAGATCCGGACAGCGACGATTTCCTTCAGAGGGGCATACTCTCAACGTACAAGGAAGCTGGCGAAGAAACCACGCCAAACGCCGCCCGCTCGCTCTCAATGGAAAACTGGGAACACCTTTGCGAACTTGCTCATACCGCAAAAGGCGAGGCATATAGAAAATATCGGAATCACTATTTTTCCACTGATGGTCAGTCTTACTGGTCCGATTCGATGCAGCTAAGCACGTACCTGGAAGGTTATCACGCAAAGCTCGATCATAAACTTGGTTCGCACAAATCCTCAGAGATGATTACCGAAGTCTATGTCTCACGTTCTGATTTGCACCTCTTCTTAAAAGAAGCCGCCTCCCTGCTAAGAGAGCTGAAGGCTGATATCGTATACGGCACCATAAGGTTGATCGAGCAGGATGCAGAGACCTTCCTGCCCTGGGCTCGCAAAAGCTACGCGTGTATTGTTCTCAACCTGCATACAGAGCACACTGATTTCGGCAAAAGAAAATCTCGCGAGATCATGCGACAGTTGATCGATCTGGCTATTGCATATGATGGATCTTATTACCTCACCTATCATCGTTGGGCGAGGCGCGATCAACTGGAGCGATGCTATCCGCAGTTCAGAAAGTTCCTGGAGCTAAAGCTGGTGCACGATCCTCAAGAGGTGTTTCGCAGTCAGTGGTACGACTATCATATGGATCTGCTAGCGCCTCGCCGCTTCTTTGGCTTCCGAAGCGCGTAACAAGATAGCGCTATGAAACCGGAATTGGTTCGTCCGATTGCACATTGATAATCTTCACTTCGCGACCGGCAAGAAAATCCATTATGTCGCTGCCAGAGCGTGCGAATGGCCAGAGAGGAATCTCCATATGCGCATAAGAAGAATGGAGAATTACGCAAGCGGTGTCGCAGTAAGGATAGTATTCGGCAAAACTGACATCATCGAGAAGCACCATTTGAGTGCACTTCTTTTTGGCCAGTCCATCATAAACGTTGAGGATCGCTTCGGACTCGGTTAACTCGACTGAGTAGCGACGCCTCGAGTCTCTGACCAGCGTGTAACCCATGAAGCATAGGAAAAAAGAGAACGCCAGAGCCGATCCACCAAGCACGATGGACCAGTAAATATTGTATTGAATCACACAGGCGGCAACGATCAGCCAGAGGACCATAAAACATAGACCGACAATGATGGCAGCCCACATCACACCGGAACCCACTCGTGCTTTGGACGGTTCGGACTCGAGCTTTATGAATGAGCCTACCCGGTCGACCATCACAATCACCTTCAACTTGAGTGTGGATTCTAGGACCTACTTATTAGTTCTGCCCACAAACCACAACCAAATGACTAACTTGACAAATTTTTCTTTTGAATACCTCATAACATAAATCCATTCGGATGATGCCCGTGTCCAATGCAGCGTCGTTTGGAGGCGTGAGGCATGCCTTTCCTTAGTAGGAAAAAGTTCGAATCCTTGCTGGCAAGATGTTTGCCTGATGACAAGCCTCGCTCCGAAGAAGCGATTCCAATCTCGCTCGTTGAAGGCCCCTTCAAGGTAGATACCGTCATGATCACGCCCTTGCGCACACCGATCGCTCTTAGCGACAGCGGTCGTCGGCTTCATCGAATTTCCGGGATAAAGCGTTTGCGAATGACCGTTCCACTGAATACAGAACCGATTGTTTATCCGAAGGCTGTCAACGCCATGGCGAAGGTGGCACTGTTCCACATGCAGTGCGCAATCATCGACGGCAACAAACTCTTCGTTCTCTCAAAAACATATGCGAACAGAAATCCAAGCCCAAAGAGCTGAATAGCTCCACCCAGATCCATATGAACAAGAGAAAAGAGGGCTGCCGAGAATACTATCGCGATGAATGCGCCTCTCGTTCGCCGCAGGGTAGTGTAGAGGAATCCTCTAAAAAGAGTTTCCTCGCACAGCGCCGGCAGAATGCCGATAACGATGAAAAACAGGAATGAACCGAATGGATTGCCATCTTTGGCTGCAGCCAGGACAGTCAGAACTATCGGGTTGGTGGACCCTTGAGAGCCGAGTTTCGTGGCCAGGAAAGTTGACACCATGATTATGGGGACTGCCGCAAACCAGGTCAAGATTCCGGCGAAAATCAATCGAAACAGACCGTTCTTTCCGACCTTCATCCTCAACTTAATGCCTTCCAGAAAGGGAACTCCGGCGGGTCTGTAGGCAAACAACCATACGAAGAGTAGAGCCGGTAATGTCTGAACAAGATAAACTGCGCCCGTCATCAGCGCCACAGTAATTGAGTTGAAGTCGGTGGCGACCTTTGAAAAATTGTCGGTAAATAGATGCAGAACTGGTCCCATAGCAAACTCAAGCGCGAGCCAGCCGACAAAAACTCCATATACCGCCTGCCAATTCCAGCCTTCCGGTGCGGCAATCAGGCTGTGCTCCTCTTCGCTTGTCGGTGTTCTCTTCATGGAGAACAACTCCACCACGATCACGATTAAACCAACCAGTCCCGCCACGGCCGCAAAGACCATGAACAAAAGCAGTTTTATTACGTACCACTGATAGTGTGACTGGAACTCTTCTACGCGCTTGTTGAACTCCTTGTCTTGCCCAGCAGATCGCATCATTTGAACGTCGACTACTTGCTGGTACCAACCCGGTGGAATTTGCTTTTTGGCAATCTTTTCGTATTTTTCGACTTGATCGGCAGGAATCTTGTGGGTTACATAGACAGAGTTGAGCAGCTCGTAAAGCTGCTGAGCCTTTTCTTCCTTCAGTTCCTTGAGCACTTTCAGGTGCTTTATTACGAACTTCTTTTCAGCGTCTGTCTCAGCCAGAAGAATCGCCTTCTTAGCACGCAGGCTGATCGCCTTGGGAGCCACTTCAAGAGCCTTGTCGATGGCTTTGTTCGCTTCGGTATAGAACTGCTCTTTTTGTCCGGAGACAGACTTAATCGTGCCATCGTTCACCGGAAGGTGTTTTTCCATGGCCAGGAGCCCGGAGTTGATTTTGAGCATCAATTCCGCTCTGTCGGCCTGAGTATAGGCAGACTGGTCACCCTCTGCCCTTCCTTGAAAGGTGTTCCAAATCGAGCTGATGACGAACAACGTGGCGTACACCATCAAGACGTTGGTTCCGATTGCCTTCAATTTGCCCTTGCCGAATAGCGCGACAGCGCCTATGACGACAAACCCGGCAATCCAAGCGTAGTAAAGCGTATTCAGCTCCAGCGCCGTCTCCTCCATATAACTCAGACGTGAATAGGAACACGGCCGATTTGCCTAGTATATAGGCAATGGCAAGGCAAAAGCTCTGACGGCAATAAACGCGTTACCGTCCGCGTAATCATGAATTTTAGGCGCTTAGACTGATATTGACAGGCGCGGTTTTTATGGACTTGGCCAATACGATCCAGGGCAGCGCAAGCCCGAACGGACTTGCAGCCACTTGGCAAATCGCCAGGGTTAAATCGCTTGAGCGGAAAGTCCTGAATGCAACCGGCAGATTTAACGTTAATATCGAAAAAAATCTTTGCTCCAATAGAAATCCATCAACACTGTTTCGAACTCAAAGCGCAATCGACTCCGTCACCGTTCACACTAAGTCGCTTTCAAGAACACTTAATCCGGCGCACTACATTTAACGAATCGGGAAACCAAAAGCACATTCGGTTTCGCCAGAACGTCACCGAGCAGGTCTATCAACAAACGAAATCGGTGCTCATCTCAAACCGTACGACCAAGGAGAAGGGTCGCAGGCGCGAGATGGCACCGATTTTCAATCAGCAAGCGGTGGAAAAAATCATGTATTCAAAGCCGGTGACTACAGTCCAAAACTAAATGGAGAGCACCGTCGGTGGAGCGCGATGTCCGCTACCTGGGAGTGGCTGCATTTCGCAATGCATCCGCCTGCGACAATCCGACCGCACGTTCGGCAGCAGGATTTGCCGGCGTGTAAGTCTTCAAGAAGTAGTGGTCATAATGAAAGTATGGTTTACCTTTAGTTGGGAGAATCATCCAGGGGTGATCTCCCTTCAGTCCACCTCTTGTCGAAATGCCGTTCCACTCAATCTTATCTCTCAGTTGCACGGCCATAACATCAATAGGTTGCCTTCTGTAAAAATTAGAGCTATCTGGTAGCCGATCATAGGTCTTGGCGAAGGCATCTGATTTCACGACCCAACTTTTACCGGTGTCGATATCCGATACGACCCAATCACCAGCTTTTCCACTGCCGGATATGTGATGAAGGGGAAGCTCTTTGTCCAGTTGAACTGCTCGTCTGAATTCCTGATGCTCCTTGAACCATCCTACTCTTTCCGGATTCTCCGCGATGTACGTGTCACCATCGATTGGGGTGCCTTTACCTAAAACGCTACGAATTCCTGCACCAGCGACTTTGAAGCCAACTCTGAGAGCTACAGCGGAAGTGGCACCAGCAGCGCTTGAGACAAAGGTGGTATTGGCTATGTCACCGACGTTCTCTTCCACGGATTTTGTCTCGTCGATATTGGATGTACCGAGAATTAGGCCGGAGCTACCGCCAGCGAAACCTCCCGAAGCGGCCGTAAGACCATATTCGGTGGCAACAGACAACATACTTCCGGATTGTTGTTGCATTGCTTGTCCAAAACTGACCAGCAAGACATGTTTGACACCTTCCTCACTTCCGCTGACTGCCACTCTACTGGCAAGTGATCTCACGGCCTCCACCGAGACCTTACTCGATCCGGATACGAGTGCTTCACGCAAGAGCTGCTGGAAGGTTTGCTCTATAAGTGCTTGCGATCCTTGCTTAAGCAGTTGACCGCCACCGACCTCTGCCATTTCCGCAATATTGGCAAGTGCTACCTTAGCGGCTTCGGTACCTGCAGCATTGCCGATGCCGGTTAGCTTGGCAATCTCCGAAGGTCCGACAAAAACCGCGGCGGCAGCCACGAAACCTCGTCCTCCGTCAGATGCCAGTCGGAGAGGTGTAGCATCGTAATCTGCGCCCATTATCGACGCCTTTCCCGCTACCTTGAAGAGGGCACCGGCGGTGCCGGCTATTCCGCACTTCGCCATCAAACCCAAGCTGAGACCCCCAGTAAAGAAGGATGCACCAAGAGCGACACCAGTAATTCCCACATCTGTAGCCACCTCAGCTACCTGTTCTTTGGAGTCTCGGAAGTTCGCCAGGTTGGAGACAACATGGCCACGCAACTCATTAATCGCGAGAGCATCGGGTGGAGCAGCGGAATCACTTACTGTCACGACCATATTATCAACAGCTTGATCGAGAGCAAATCCTGTACCGTCCCAATAGGAATCGACCAGGTGTTTGCCAATTCCATCTCGGCTTGCGCTTGTTTCCGATACTACATCCGACACTATCTGAGAACGGGGTTGCTCCACGACCTCAATAGCCATTTCGCCGCCGAACCGTTCCTTAGACTTAAATTTGGACAAGAAATCGGCAGTTGCGTCCTCACCGTATTTATCAGCGTAGCGCTGCAAGATTTCCTTGCGCTTTTCGGGTGCTGTCTGTTTCATCATGGTGAATAACTCTTGCTTGTTCTCACCCACACCGAGAACAAACGCGCGCAAGCGATCTTCCGGATTGAACGTTTTCTGATCTATGACTGCCATCGCCAGCTCCTGCTCATCGTGAGTCAGCTGAGAGAACAGTTGTCGTCGCAATTTGTTCGGTTGCGATTCCGACGATTGCTGCAATGCCACCAGATCTTTCTCACTCAATCTGGTAAGGGATCTGAGCAAGCTAGTCTCATTTAAATTGATGATACCTTTATTGATCTGAATGAGTTGCTCGAGCGGCAGATAGCCGCCGCCCGCCTTGAGTGCCGCGAGCACGCCCACCGCC
>CAYTDR010000428.1:0-6923 GCA_964436185.1 uncultured Candidatus Obscuribacterales bacterium
TCAGGAATCGGAATCAAGCCAGTCTCGAAGACAGGCTCCCAGAAACTGATCAGACGCGCTATTCAGTACGCCATCGAGCACAAGCGCTCTTCCGTCACGCTGATGCACAAAGGCAACATCATGAAGTTCACGGAAGGCGCATTCCGTGATTGGGGCTACCAACTGGCTGAAGCAGAGTTCGCCAAAGAAACAATCAGCGAAGAAAAGCTGTGGAGCGAGTACGACGGCAAAATGCCCGAAGGCAAAATCCTCATCAAGGATAGAATCGCTGACTCCATGTTCCAACAGATTCTGACCAGACCGGATGAATACGATGTAATCGCCACCACGAACCTCAACGGCGACTATATCTCAGACGCCTGTGCCGCCCAAGTAGGCGGTCTCGGTATCGCTCCCGGTGCCAACATCGGCGACGATTGCGCAATCTTCGAAGCAACCCACGGAACCGCTCCCAAGTATGCCGACAAAGATGTGATCAATCCTGGTTCTGTCATTCTCTCCGGCGCTATGATGTTTGAATACCTGGGTTGGACCGAAGTAGCCAAACTGATTCACGAATCATTCGCAAAAACCATTCAGAACAAGACCGTAACCTACGATCTCGAGAGATTGATGCCCGGCGCAACTAAGGTGAAAACCTCTGAATTCGCCGATAAAATGATCGAGAATATGGGTTAATCCCTATTCGACTATTCGAGAAGTAACGAAGGTGCGTTTCTCGATGAGAAGCGCATCTTCTCAATATGCGCCGATTCGTGAATCTTTCTACTTCGCACATGCCGGCCGGAAGTCCCTAGACACAACATCCGCAAAGATGCCGACCACCAACTCCTGGAGCGGGAGGTGGATGCCCACCACTCTCCCACTCCCGTTCAATGTTTCTTACTGCGTTTGTATTCTCTTCGGTCGATTCGACCACTCGACCATCAATTGCTCTGATAAACCTGGGATTGCCATCTGAGGTGCCCAAACGCTGGTTGATTTGCTCTTGATCCAGGCGCCTGCAAAGTTCGTATAGCTGTCGGCTTTCGTGAAAAAGCATCGCTCGGCTCATGCGGAACATAGCCATCGCTTCTGCATGCATTTCACCGGGAGTGTTGAAATAATTCGTGCACGGTGCAATCAATGCCCGGGCTCTCATTTGCTGGTCACTCAAACGTCCGGTCGTCGCTGGGGTTCCATTCACAAGAGGGGCCCATTCGCCTTCTACCCTTTGATACTCACGCCGATCCCGGCCGTTCAAAATGTTTGCCTGTCTCACCCTATCACGGCGCCAGCCCATGTCTGCAATAAGGCGGCCTGTAGAATCGGAGCTGTTTGCCGATCCCCACTCACTGGCGCCCCATAGATTGTACTGCTCATGGTGCACCAACTCATGCTCCAGCGTACCCTCCAGCGCTCGCCAGCCCAAGGAGCCCGGTGACAGGGGCATTATTCTGACTTGACCACGTCCATAGTTTTCCCGTCTACTATACGATCCCCACATTGTATTGGAGTCTGTCTCCGGACCAGGCACCACAAAGACAAATTGCAGATTTTCAACGTCCATCTGCCTGTTCCTTCGCAGCACCGCCTCCAGTGTCTGCAACTCGTCAGTGCGAAGCGGTCGGCTCATGTGGTAGACGCCATACATGTTTACCATCACGCCAGGTTGAGAAAAACGAATACCCCACTCCTGACTCATTCGTTCCTGCGCTTCCAGAGCGCGGCTGAGTTCGGCAGATTGGTCCACCGTTATTCTTTTTGTGCTATCTCTGTCCTCCCAGTATCTGCCGAGCTGATCGATTCCCAGCCTGCCCACCCAGGTTCGCGTCCTATCAGGTGAGATCCAGACATTACCATCAGCGCTTGTCCATTCTATGTCTCCATCTCTATGCCTGGTCATGACGCCGGCTGGATTAATAGTAAGTTCCAACCTTCTTCCTTGCGCGGTTTCGATAGAAATCCGCCTGGTTCCGTCCGCTTCGACGATGGTCCGCACTCCACTTTCGTAGTTACGAATGGCGATTGCACCATTCTCGGTGGTACCGACCGTGCCGGCAAAGAAATCTGTTCCAGACGATCCGTCTCTTGTCCAGAGACCGTTTCGATGTCTCCATGTACCACGCTCGTCACTGAACGAAGTTGGTCCGCCGACATCATTGAGAGTCACTGAGTATCTCCCAGTGGCATCAGATACCATAGATTGAGGTCGAGTGAGATTTAGTAGTCTGTATTCGTCGAACGAATCGTGCCCGATGGCGCTCGAAGCGGCATGTTCGTGTGAGTCCGTCTCACGAAAACGTGAAAGTGTCATTGCATTCTTTCTCCATATGTTTCTCCTAAGGTTGGGCAGCATCGAACCTTTGAGCATTGTCAATATGAGTCAAGCATGCCATGCGAATTTGACGATAGAGTGACGAAAGGTGCGACTACAAAGAGTTCAGACAAGATTAAGTCGAGCATCACGGGACTGAAAGCGCCGGCTGCCCAGCCGGCATCATCGACGCATCCTGAATTAACAAGCAACTAGTACCGGAGCAGTAGCCTGGTATCTGCGCCAGGCCGGCTCAGAGCTCTGGTTCCACACTGAACCCATATCCGATACCGCGTCTCGTTTTTATAAATGACTGTCCTTCGGAATTGTCAATTTTTTGGCGCAGCCGCTTTATGGACTGTGACACCGCTTGCAGTGTCACGTCAGAATCTGAGCTCCATACGCGAACGATGAGCTGCTCCGCGGTATAGAACTCATTCGGATGTTTGACAAGAAACTGCAGCAGATCGAATTCGCGTGGTGCCAGCTCAATTAAAACGCCATTTTTGCGAACTTGTCTTGCCACCATGTCGATTTGGAAAGGTCCAATTCCCATGACATTGGGGATAAAACCCGCTGGTCGACGTAACAGCGCGGTTATGCGCACTGTCAGCTCTTTCAGCTCGCAGGGTTTAGTCAGGTAATCATCCGCCCCACAATGAAATCCAGCCACCTTTTCCTGAAGGTGGTTCTTGCCAGTGAGAAACAAGATCGGTGTGGTGCCACCATTCGATCTATAATTTGTACAAAGATCTATTCCGGAACCATCAGGAAGTTCCCAGTCCAAAATGATGGCATCGAAGCTGGAAAATTCAAGTAGATCTCGTCCAATCTGAGCGGTTCCGGCAATCTCTACGCGATGCGATTCAGCTTCCAGCCAAATTTGGACGTGCTCAGCAAATTCAAGGTTGTCTTCAATTATCAGTATTTTAGCCATGCTTAATCCAAATGCGAACAGATTATTCCCGGTCAGTCAAGAAGCTAATCCGGCTAAACAGTTGCCGCCAATCGAAATCATCGCCGCGTCTGATGGTTCTGTTGATGTGGTAGATACTGAGAGATACGTCGACGGATAAGGAAGCATGCATACCGATAAACCTGAGGGTTTATGGAAACGCCTGGTGAATCTGCTTGCCACCAACAGCGTATCCACAAAGCTGACACTATCCTCGAAGTCCTTGATTCTAGTGTGTCTGCCATTGTGCTTTGAGTTAATTTTCGTCCTGATACTCTTTGGACTATTGCAATCCGCGGATGCCGAGCTACGTCAAATCGATGATGCTCGTAGGGTAATTGTGAAAGCCGATTCCGTAGCCGGAAATTTATTTGCTGCCGGGCAGTTATTGAATGTTTATGACAAGACGGGCAGCCCTATGCTATTACCCGCTTTCAAAAGCCGAATCGAATCTGTCAAAGATGCCCTGAAGGATCTGAAGAGAGTCTTCAGTCAATCGGCTACGCAGTCTCGTGCCTTTCAAGACTACGAAAAACTCTGCCGGCACGTGCTTTCTGTTCTTGAAGAGAGCGCAGCCATACTCGAAACTGGAAAGTCAGATTTTCCCTACGTTAACGATCAGGGATTGGTAGAAGAGATTCGGCTGTTCGGATCGGAGACAATCAAGTATCAAGAGCTTATGCTCGCCGAGGCGCGTGATTTCGAGAGGAACAGTACGGCACGCAAAGTGAAGGTGCGTGCTGAAGTCTCGAATGCTCTTTTCGTCGGTCTCATAGCCAGCTCGGCGCTATCTATCTTGCTTGCTTTTATCTTCAACTTGAGCACTACCAGACGGCTGAAAATATTGATGGACAACACACAGAAGTTGGCTAGTAGTGAGCCGTTGTTGAAACCTGTCGGTGGAGCCGATGAGATTGGTATTCTTGACCGCACTTTTCATCAGATGGCGGAGGCGCTAAAAGAAAGTGATGAGATGAAGCAGAAATTCGTTGGCATGATTACTCATGACCTGCGCACTCCGCTCTCCGCAATCAGGGCTGGTCTTGAGATTTTAGAATCAGGCGTCGGCGGCTCATTGAATGACAAAGGTCAAAAGGTCGTAAATGGCAGTCTGACAAATGCTGATCGAATGATTAGACTGATCGACGAGCTACTTACAGTTCAGCGCATGGAGTCCGGGTTGGTGCCGCTTGAGTTAGAACAACTCGACATTAGCGATATCCTGGAAAAATCGATCAGAGAAATAGAGGAGCTAGCTGTCAAAGCGCACATAGAGATAAAATACCAGCCAAGAAACTCGTCCATTTATGCAGATGCTGAGCGCCTTTCACAGGTGCTAATCAATTTGCTTTCCAATGCCATCAAATTTTCACCTCAAATCAGCACCATTGAAATTATCTGCCAAACGGATGAAAACTGGGTGGAAGTTCGAATCTCGGATCAGGGACCTGGAATTGCTGACAGTGAACGGAATTTGATCTTTGCTCGCTTCAAACAGGTGGGCGAAGCAACTCAGCGATCTAAGGGGTTCGGCCTGGGATTGTCAATTTGCAAGTCGATAATCGAACAACATGGCGGGCAAATTGGCGTTATCAGCGAAATAGGAAAGGGCAGTACCTTCTGGTTCAAATTACCGCGAATGATTGAAACCGTCGAAACTGGTGAAACCGATGCAACAACACCAGTTTCATAAGTTCGAATTGCGACCTGTAAATGGATTGACCAGTCTCTTCATCACGCTCCTGGTCAATATGACTGCTGGTGTTCAGGCTTACCAGAGTTCAGTGCCATCAAACTGGATTCAGGAGTTTCGTCGGGCGCAACTGTTAGAACGCGATCGAAAATACGATCAGGCTGAAGCAGCCTACAAGAGCATGATGAATACAGCATCTACACAGGGAGCTGAAGGTCCCTTGGTGTTGCAGACACTCAAACATCTCAGCGATTTCTACCGGCGCAGAAAAGATAATGCCAAAGCCCAGAAATGCTTACTCACCGAGCTTTCGGCTGTGTCTAAATTTGGACCAACAAGCCCAATAAGGCTGCATTCGCTTTTAGGTTTGGCCGACCTGGCCTCCGCTCAAAAAGATGCGAAGACTGCACGAGCATATTTAGTGCAAGCAGTTCCAATCATGTCTGAATACGGACATAGAGACTATAAGACTGCTTTGCTGATGTTGGCGAACATCGATGCAAGCCTTGGTGACTATTCGGAGATGGACAATTACTTGAGTCAACTAATAGAAATCTGCAAGCATCCACGCAGAGGAACGCCGGACTGGAGCATGTTGGCGACGGCTTACGAACTCCAGACCATACATATTCCGCCAGGAGTGAAGGCAGTGGACATCGAGGCCAGGTTTCGCGAGGTCCTGGCTCTGAAACAGTCGAATCCGACGCTTGTTAGTGATTCAACCGTGATTCGTATTCAATGCGGACTGGCTCGATTAGTCAGTGACAAAAAAGAATCAATTAAATTGTCCCAAGCGGCTGCGGCTCGACTTTCGGGACTTGCCGACACGCCCGAGAAACCTGGACTGATGTTGGAGCTGGCTGGAGCCATGGCGGCTGCTGGCAAATACGAGGAAGCAGAACGGTTTTTCCAGCTGGCCCTAAAGATCGGTGCCCTCTGCGACAAGAAAAGCCAGGCTGAGTTTATAAATCAGCTGGGATTTCTTGCACGGCGAAATCGATCGAGCTATGCGCAGAAATTCTTCGACCAGGCTAAGGCGCTTCAGAAAGCACCCTCTAAGACTAATGGATGAAATCTCGCGTTTCTGTCGAATCCAGCCGCTGTAAGACCACCGGCTCGCTGGCTCCAACCGGAGTCACCTGCTGCTGTTTGCTTAGCGCTTCTTCGATCACTCGTCATTCTGAATATGGTTGGTGTTTTGGCTGGCGGAATGTTGTTCAGTTGGGTTTTACTGCTCTCAGGCTCATCCAGGTATAGCCATAAACATCCGGTCCGCCACCTTTGCCCTGCTTACAATCCATCTGATGTCGTGTCATTGTCGCTACCACGACGAGTTCCTTCAGTCCAAGAGCCTTGTCTATCGACGATTTATTTGAAGGCTTGGTAGGCTCAGACGGATAGCTTGAAGAACGCCTTTCGTCCACGTTGAAATCGACTGGAGCATCCAGAAGGTGATGTTTCCTGCAAGATGACAACATGGCAACTTGCGCCCTTTTACTGATCCACCCTTTATCGTGCTCTATCATTGCCCTGTACCTGTTGAACCTTTTACTTCTTCGATCTTGCCAAAGCAATATAAGAGAAGTGTGAGGAAAAATGGCACACGAGATACTCGCACAAAGTAAGATTAGAGCACAGACACATATCGACATTCTCTTACACATATAGGGCATTACCTGGTATAAATCCATGCGCAAGTAAATGGAAGTCATGAAGTGGAAATACTTCTCCTCGCGTTCGTGCTGTCCTATACCTGGGGCGTGCTCGGCATTTCAATCGGATATCATCGGGGGCTCTCGCATCGTTCTTTCAAGCTTCCTCGTCTACTTGAATATTTCTTCGTGACTGGCGGATACCTGGTATTCGAGGGTGGACCCATTTTCTGGGTGGCCTCCCACCGTCTACACCACCGATATTCGGACGAACCCGGAAAAGACCCTCACACCCCAAAAGACGGTGTCTGGCATGCCTTCCTCGGT
>CAYTDR010000429.1:0-1164 GCA_964436185.1 uncultured Candidatus Obscuribacterales bacterium
GGATGCGACTACTCCGCCGACGACGACTCCACCACGTACGGATGCGACGACGCCGCCGACGACCACTCCGCCACGAACGGATGCAACGACTCCGCCGACGACAACTCCGCCTCGTACGGATGCAACGACGCCGCCGACGACCACTCCGCCGCGTACGGATGCACCGACTCCGCCGACGACCACTCCGCCACGTACGGATGCAACGACTCCGCCGACGACGACTCCACCACGTACGGATGCGACGACGCCGCCAACCACTACTCCACCGTTTACTCGTCCGACGGCACCACCGACCGGTCAGCCGCCACGCACAGATGTGCCACCGACGACAACCCCACCGCGCACAGACGTACCGCTGCCAGGCGGTCAACCGCCTCGCATCGATGTTCCACCACTGACGGTACCGCGCGTCAGCCCACTGGACAGATCTTTAGTTCCGCCAAGGATCATAATTCCGCCTGGTGGTGATAGACCGGTGACTCCAGTTCCACGGGGAGACCAACAGCCACCACCTGCAGAAGTTCGTCCTCTGACCGACGCTCGCGTCGCTGAGCTCACAAGTATCAACTTCAGAAACGACTGGCAAAGAAGGGTCGAGATTGTCACTCACCATATGGACAATGCATCGGTCCACCTCCGTGCAAACCGAATACCGGAGGCTCTCAATTCATTCAACGCGGCTGCCACGTCAGTTTCGCCTGAAGATCAACGAATGGCTTCAGAAGCGAGACGAGACCTTCGAAGAATCATCGAGCTCGAACAGCGCAAGCCAGAAGCCCAACAAAATGCCGAACAGCTGCGTGTGTTGAAACAGCTTGAACGCAACCTCAATATAATTGAACGCGCACCCGGTTTCACAAGGGGCAATGCTGCTCTGGTTCTCTACCAGACAGGCAACGTCGCTGATGCGGACAACGTGATGCGGTCGGCTATTGCACACGACAGCCAACTGCAAGCAGACCCTAACTTCAACAATCGTAGGCGTCAGATCGAGCAGCAATACAACATCAGAATACTTCCTGCCGTGTTCGCCTCTCTCGATAACCCGACCCAGACTGCAACAGTTCGACCGGATGGACAACGAGCACCACCTGTTCCTGGCGATCAGCGGCCGCAGGTTCCGCCTCCTGTGCCGACCGACAGAACGCAACCGCAGGTTCCGCC
>CAYTDR010000429.1:1404-6913 GCA_964436185.1 uncultured Candidatus Obscuribacterales bacterium
CGCAGGTTCCGCCGCCCGTTCCGACCGACAGAACGCAACCGCAGGTTCCGCCGCCCGTTCCGACCGACAGAACGCAACCGCAGGTTCCGCCGCCTGTTCCAACCGACAGAACGCAACCGCAGGTTCCGCCCGCTCCAACTGACAGAACTCAACCTCCCGCGCCAACCGATAGAACTCAACCGCCTGCTCCCACGGACAGGGGTCCTGCTCCTGCAACTCCCACCGACAGACCGGTGGAAGTCCGCAATGTGATTTCGGCAACAGACGCTAACGGACGCAGTCCGCTCGAGCAGGTGATGGAAGTCCGTCGTCAATTCCAGGCGAACGGCAACAGACTGACGCCGGAAATGCGCGCAATTGTGGAAAGAGCAATTGTTGAAGCCGATAGAGGTTTCTCTCCGGCGATTGCGAACCTGCAAAGACTGCGTTCCGGTCCCCAGGAAGTTGATAGGTCGACAAACCCGCCCAGAGTAACGTTTACATCCTTCGGTCAGCAGATCGAAACGGCGCTTGGCGCTAGAACAGCACGTACCGACGTACAAGAAACAGTTGCGCAGGCCGTTCAGCGGGTAGATACCCAGGTCTTCGGCATCATCAGAACCCTTCCTCTGCCTGCCAACGTAGCTGCTAACGTCACCGTTGAAGCGTACCGGGCACACGTAAACGCCTTGTACCAGAACCTGGACAATGCTCGCAGTGAAGAGGAGTTTCAAGAAGTCACCCGGGCTCTAAAAGAAGCCGTGCCCGGTAACGCCAATTTCAATGGTTTGCTCGATGAAAGAGCCTCGGTCACCACTCAGGTTCGGCCCGTTCTACATAGGTTCAACGAACTTGGCGCGCAGATTCCGATGGAAGTTAACCAGTCAGCTACGACGCGCTTCCGTTATGCGGAGCTGCTCGAGCAAGCAGGTGATGGTGCTGCCGCCAGAACGCATTACATCAATGCCTTCGCCAACAACCAAATCCCAGACATGATTGAAGATTTGAGAGTAGGCGCCACAAGAGCTCAAACAAATCAAGCTCCGATTACCGATTTCGAATTGCTGCGCGCCGCAGTCGATCAAAATGAGAGACGAGGTGGGGCAGCCAACGGTAAGGCTCTCGAAGTCGAGAACCTGATTCAAGAAGCATTCCGTCAATTCAATCAGGCGCCGGAAAACCAGAGAGCACTGGTAGCTCAAAATCTTGCTGAGACAATGGGCAGAATTCAACGACTCTCCGACGTTGAGTTCACGCAGGTCTTGCAGACCGCCGATGCGCTCCAGCGTCGTTATGCCGATGCGTTGCCGCCTCAGAGCCGAGACCGTATGCTTCAGCTCGAGCGCACCATGGCCGACAGAGAACGTACTTTCAGTCAGGCCGATCAGGACAATCTCGTCAGGAGAATGGATCCCAATCTACCGGCACCGGCAAGACAAGCCGCGGAACAAGCGCTGAATGCCAGTCAAGGAGAGTGGAGTCGGGCTGCCGCTGAATGGCAACAGCTCGCAGGTGAGAGAGCTCCAGCATTGATCGCGCTTAAATCGGATCAAATTGAACATGGACGAAACGTTGAGCAGGCCTTGCAGAACAAGTTCTACTCGAGAGGCGTTCATGCCCGGATGTTGATCGACTCTGGAAACAGAGACGGAGGCAGGGCGAAGCTAGGTGAGGCGTTTGGTGCAATACCTGCGTCCGTCAGACCGGCATTCCTTGCCCGACCAGCGGTCCAAACGCTTGTCACCCAGAGTGGCGCCGACGCCAACGCATTGAGAGCTCTGCCGGAGCCGCAGGCGGTTGCCGTGCCTCCACGGGTAGGTCAGCCTCCCGCTCCTGGGGATCGTCCTCCTACGACAACCGGTCAGCCTCCCGCTCCCGGGGATCGTCCTCCTACGACAACAGGTCAGCCTGCAGCTCCAGGGGATCGCCCGCCGCAGACAACAGACGCGCCGGCACCGGCCGGCAATCCAAGATTCGCTGCCATGAGCATTCCGGAGTTGGAAGCAGTGGCTCGCAGCCGGTCCAACTCTCCTGAAACGATGGAAGAGTGCAAGGAAGCTTACACTGAGCTGATCAGGCGTTGGGATTCGGCACTGGCAGGCGACAACTTCAGAAAATCCGTAGAGGCAATCCAAGTTCTACAAAGAGCATTGGAAGCCGGCAAAGAACTTGTACCGGGACCTGATGGCCAACCTGTGGTAGGCACTGAGGACCTCTCGCCGCAACGTCGATTCTTCTTCCATAGTCAGATCATTGGCGACATGGAAGTTATGCAACGACAGGTTGCTATCCGCCAGGAGTTCGCTCAGATTCTGCGTGCACGAAGACAGTTCGCTGATGCAGAACGAGTTGCAATAGAGGCTACGCAAAGAGCCGATCAACTGCCTGTCGCCGTAATGAGAAGACAGAATGAACTGCTCGTTCGAGATCTGCCTACGATTCCAAACGGTCAACAGCGCCAGGCCATGCAGGAGGCTTCTCGATTCCTCATTGGCGATGATGCTGAATCCGGTGCTATCAAACTGGCAATCAACACTCGTAAGTTCCTCGTTCAACTTTATCTAGGAACAGAGATTGACTTGCAGACCGATGGACGCGGCAACACTGTCGGCGTCAGAGCGATCAGATTCGGACAAACGAGCGCCTTCAAACCCGACCGCGCCTATGAAGTCGCGCAGGAGTTGAGGCAGAGAACAAGGGACATCCTCGGATTCGATCCGATGGACCGCGAACATGCCGGACGGAACCCTGGAGTTACATCGCTGTTTGCCGGTCTGGTGGAAGTTTTCGACGATCCTAATAAATACAACTTGTACAACGTCGTCCAGGATCATCAGGTTGACAACATTCGCAGATCTCTGAAGGAGAACAGCGGATTCGACAGCATGCTGGTGGACATGGGCGTAGTCGTGCTGGCGACAGGAGTTCTGCTTGCATCGAGAAATCCGAGAGTGGCCGGCGCTATTGAACGATGCCTTGGCGTCTCAGCTACAAATGCAGGTCGACTTGCCCGCGCCGGCGGTGTTGTCGCTGCACCTGCACTGGGTGTGATGGCACGTCACTATGGTATGGAAATGCTGACTGGTCAGCCAGAAAGCTGGGGTACCAGTATCATGCATACTGCCGGTTCCTTGGCAGCAGCTGAAGTTGGTTCTCGTATGCTGGGACGTGGCAGCCTTTTCTTGGGTGAAGGAAGTGGTGCGCGTGCTTTCAGGAGCTTCGACAGAGTCGCTAGCGCTGAGTGGATGGCGAGAAACGGTTATGACACTACTGGAAAACTGACGGATGCTTTGGCCGCTTCTGGTTTTGCTGATGATGCAGCCAGATTTGCCGGACTGCCAAGAACAACCGCCATCACCAGTGAAGAGGCTCTCGCGGTTATCGAAAGGGCTGGATTGACCCACAACAGACTTGCTGGAGTAGCGGACGCGCTCGGTAGAAATGCCAGAGCAGCCGGCGTGATCCAGGATAGACTGGTGGCTAATCTCACCCATGAAGGCAGAGCAGTTTCAACGGTCGACGATCTCGTCAGAGTCGTTGAGGCTGACCAGAGAGCTCTGGCAGAGATCGCCCGCCGTGGTACTTCGGTCGCAGAGACAACTGCTGTTGCTGATGCCATCGGTTTGACTGCGGAACAGAAGGCCGTTATCGAGGGCGCGAGATTGGCTCCCGGTACCGAAGGAGCTCTGCATGGAGCTGAGTTGGAAGCCCGATTGGGCGCAGCCGGCTTTGATAGAGCCAACTTCAATCTAATAATGACTGCCGAAAGACTGGGAATGAGAACCGTCGGTGACGTCAACAGAGTAATGTTGAACGCCGAGAGATTGAGTTTCGATGCTCTCTTCCCCAGACTGAGTGCGCTGCGCCAGGGTGGTCATATCACCGGTGCAACAACACTCGCCGACGTAGCCAGAAATGGAACCTTGCTGTTCGAAGGCAACGGACTGAATCGTCTACTTGCACTCGTTCCTGAAGCCCGCTTGGCCGAAGTAATGACGCCTGAGGCACTACGGGCGGTGCGCAACGCCGCTCCTCTCACGGGCGACAGACCTGGTCGAATCAGAGCCGCTTGGTTGGCTACTCAAGACTTCGGACGCAGTCTGATCAGCTCGGAAGGCCGAGGCAGACTCTGGACCGGATTGGCCGGACCGGAAGGTTTGATCCGCTCCACTATTCCGACCAGACTTGGCGGTGCCAGGACCTGGGTCAACGAAAGATTCAATCCGTTCAATGTGCTCGATCCAGCCACCGCTACGCCAAACTCGCTCATTCGTGCTCGTTTCAATAACGCGTTCTGGGCCGCAGGTAGTACCGCGCTGGTCTATAACTCCACCGCGAGAACCTGGGACTTCATGGACAGAAGGAATCCCGACTCGTCCACCGTTGAATCAGAACGAGAAAACTACACCTTCTTGGAAGCTCTGCGCGAAGCCAACTTCCCGACAGTGCATGGTGAGAAAAACTTGTTCATCCGTTATGCTGGGTCAACCTTGATGGGTACCCCAGGTCAGGCGCTCTTCGGAGCCGCCCTGATCAGGCAAGGCGGTTTGCGTCAGGAAGTTTGGGGCAATCAGAACATCACTGGAGTGGGAAGATATTACCGAGCATTCAGTCCAACCTCGTTTACGAGATGGCATAACTGGAACGCTGGTCTCTTCACTCACCCGGGCCGCGGTGGTGTAGCAGCATTTACTGGAACGCAGATGTTCCCGTTGATTGACGAAGCAATCACTGCCAAGCCTGCTGCAATGTACAATCAGCGAATCCTGAGGGAGATCGAGCAACCCATTACGAACATGCCGCTACCTCAGCAACGTGAGATCGTTCCGGAAAGAACGGGTGGCAATCCGCCTCCGCGGGATCAGGCACCACCTCCTGGTGGAACTCCGCCAGCTCCAACGGATCGCCCTGCTCCTCCTACCGGAACTCAACCACCACGGGGTGACCAACCAGTTCCTCCTACCGGCACTCAGCCTCCACCACGGGTTGACCAGCCAGTTCCACCTCCTGTGACTGTGCCACGACCAGGCTCAACGACGCAGCCACCGCGGACTGACCAACCAGCACCTCCTACCGGAACTCAGCCTCCTCGCCCAGGTACTCAACCACAGCCAGGAACGCAACAGCCGGGCACGCAGCCGCCACGCACCCAGCCGGGTACACAGCCGCCGCGCACCCAGCCGGGGACTCAGCCACCTGCAACCCGACCTGAGAACCTTTTCCCCGGCGGCTAAAGACTGAGCCCCAGTCCCTGCTTTTGATCGCATGGGCGCGTGGGTGAATAATAACCAGAGATAGACCAGCTTGTTCCAGGGGCACGCCGTGCTTGCGTCGCCCCGGACAAAGGTCAGCTAGTGCCTTGTTGGCTCTTAGACTGCAACGATTGACGATGGGCTGAAAGCACTAGGCTATCTCTTGTGACTGAACTTCTGTTGTGACTGAACTTCAGTTGGTTGTATTTGCGAACTAGATAAATTATGAACTGGCGACACTCTTCATTGGTTGCAGAACGTCCGGAGATCGAAGAGTT
>CAYTDR010000430.1:0-6912 GCA_964436185.1 uncultured Candidatus Obscuribacterales bacterium
GCCACTTTTCGCTGCCCACCAGTGTTTCTGGTGACCGTCTTGCCGGCTACGACCATGGTCGTCGAGCCGCCGCCATCCAGATTCATGGCTTCGACACAACCCAGTTGCTGCATGAACTTGGCAAGATCCCACATGTTATGCGGACCTTCTACTGTCGCCATGACTAGATGATTGTCGCTCGTCAATCCGCAAGCAGTTCTTCGAGTGATTTTGCTGCTCGTCCAGCCGGGCTTGAAGTGCTCGCCTTCCAGTCCGACAAAAAGACTGCCGTCCTTGATTAAGGTTGGTCCACCGCTGATTACATGCTTGATGTCATGCCAATCATTAGGATTCGTCTGCCAGGTGATGTTGACCACATCGCCTCGCTTCAGCAGCTCGAGCTTGCTGTCCTCTCGGTCGGTTATAACATAGCCGCCCCAGGGGACACGAACGGATCGCTTGTGAGTATCGACAACTTCGCCGCGAGAGTCGACGGCCACTACCGTCCCATCATATGGGAGAGTGACGACGCTGCCCCAGCGCTGCGTATACAGCATTATGCGCGTGCCAGTGCGTCTGGGCTGGTTCATGCTGTTGATCCAGACAGATTCCACTTGTGGATTGGACGTTGAGAGAACGCCATGAACATTGAGACGAGCAAACTTTACTTGACCGTCTGCAGTCCATCCCATCGCCACACGATCGTAGAGAGAGCCAGAGACCCACTCTCCATCCATTTTAATCGCTCCGAGCGGGGTGCCGTCCTTCTTGAAGTAGTTGGCATTCAAGGCGACGAGTGCTCCGCTCTCCTTGGCATGTGCTTCAGTAGTCTTCAATTGATCGAAATTGCTGCTTGCTAAGTACGGACGCACTTTCACTTCGGCGCTACGCATATCAACATCGACGACGTTGATGTTGAGGGCTCCCTTATAAAACTGATGGGTGACACCCGGTTTCAACGTAAGACGATTGAGTTGATCGATATAGTCTTGTGGCGCGATTGGTCTGGGTGAGCTTTTCGGATGTGCTTTTTTACTGGCTTTTGCTACTTTGGCGCTAAGGCGAGCATTCTTTCGCGAAATATGCTTAGACGAGGCCACTTTGTGCGCAGCTCTCGCGTTCGCTTTGCCGCGCTTCGTGCGGGAGGAAAACGTCCTCGTCGCTTTGATCCTGGAGCTGGCGTGCAGCCTGGCCGAGCCGACAAAGGCATCTCCAGCCGGGGGAAGCAGCATTCCAACAACTAAAAAGGAAGACAAGAAAACACCAGCAGATCGATAGAGTTTTCCTGGACTGATTGAGAAACTTGATGACAAGCTGAGTCTGGACACCCGAAGTAGACCTCTCACGTAATCAAAATTTGCAAAGCGCTAGTAAAAACTATGGCAAAAATTATGTACCCATTTTGCTCTCAGAGCAAATCGTTTTCATCAAAAAGATTTGTTGCAAACCCCGCTTGGGCAGTGGGTTCCGAGAGAGATGCCTGACAACCGGGCGGGAAAAATTAACCCAGGAAGCAAAGAGAGTCGATTTGCGCAATCTATGCGCTGGATATACAATAGATAGCCCTCAATAAGCAGATTTTGCAAAAACAGCTCCGTCGTTTCACCGGCCGTCACTAAGGACAGATACTGAAAACCCTCGGGACAAGAGCCTTTTCGACGACGAACCTGGCGACGCCATCACATATAGTTGCGTCTCGATACACTCGACTTGCCCGGCAAACCAGCAGTACAAGCTGGTTGAATAACGCGGCTCCAGTACAAATTCGCTGCTGATTATTGTCTGCGATTTTGCAAAAACAGAAGACTATTTTATGCAATGAAGCATCAGAGCAAAAAAGATCTGTCAAGCAGCGGTTTTGGTTAAAAATATTTCGCCTGAAGATTTTAAGTAGCGTTGCTGGCCAGATATCTTTCTCGATAGATACTCAGTTGTTCTTCCCGGCGCTCTTCCGGAAGAAGTGGGAAGCCCATCTCTATTCGTTGCTCTAGATAGCTCTTCGCTACACGCTCTGCCAGACGACGAATCTTGAGGATATGGGCCATGCGCTCATCCCTGCCGAGAACTCCGCGAGCATCCAGAAGATTGAAGGTATGCGAGCAGCTGAGAATCTTCTCGTAAGCCGGCATCACCAGCCCCAGACCAAGCAGTCGAGCAGCCTCTGATTCATGCAGTCGAAATAGTTCCGCAAGAACCTCAGGATTGCTCTCTTCGAAGTTGTACCTGGAATGCTCTACTTCATTGTGGTGATAAAGCTCTCCATAGGTGACATTATCGTTCCATTTCAAGTCGTAGACGGAATCAACGTCTTGCAGGTACATCGAGATTCTCTCGAGACCGTAGGTAATCTCGGCCGCTACAGGTTTGACATCCAAACCACCTGCCTGCTGAAAGTACGTGAACTGAGTGATTTCCAGACCGTCCAGCCAAACTTCCCAGCCGACACCCCAGGCGCCTAACGTAGGCGATTCCCAGTTGTCTTCGACAAATCGAATGTCATGGTTGAGTGGATTGACACCAAGTACTTTCAAGCTCTCCAGGTAGATATCCTGCACATTGTCGGGAGAGGGCTTCAAAATCACCTGGTACTGAAAGTAATGCTGCAGCCTGTTCGGGTTGTCGCCATAACGCCCGTCAGTAGGTCGTCTGCATGGATCGGCGCAGGCCATTCTCCACGGCTCCGGTCCAAGGACGCGCAAGAACGTGCCCGGACTCATGGTGGAGGCACCTTTCTCCATGTCATACGCTTGCAAAACTACGCAGCCGTGTCCATCCCAGAACTGATTAAGCGCCTGAATGGTTTGCTGGAAAGTCAACGCCATGTTCTCTCTCCGAAAAGCTCTTATTATGAGCAACTCAATACGTTCACAGTTTAACATGAGCATTTCCGGGTACATCAAGCCTTGGACCTACTCGGCCAATGCTCTTGCCTTCTCTGTACAGAATCGAGGAGCCCTCGGCGAACTGAAAGCCGGTAAGTCTCTGGCAACAAATGTTAATTTGAAAGTGTCAGCCCGAAACTGAACAGGAAGATTACGGTGAAACCAGAAGAGTATCCTGAAGCCATCTACGAGTCCGATGAGGACGGGGACAACGAAGATGACCGCACCCGTATCACGTCTCCGGAGCAGTTAGGCTACAACGGTCCGGACAGCATCTCGATCGAGAGTCTGGCACCGAAGGCTCAACGACTGCTCGACAACATCAACGGAGTACTCGTCGGACAACACCAGGCAGCCCGTCTGGCCGTAATCTGCCTTCTGTCCGGAGGTCATGCTCTGGTCGAAGATGTTCCTGGTGTCGGCAAGACACTTCTCGCCAAATCCCTCGCCCTTTCTGTTCATGCCAAGTTCAAACGTATTCAGTGCACGCCTGACCTTCTGCCGTCCGACGTCTGCGGTGTCTCTGTTTTCGAGTCCAAGGAAGGCGTCTTCAAGTTCGTCCCTGGTCCGATCTTCACCAATATCCTGCTCGCAGACGAAATCAACCGCGCCACTCCGAGAACGCAATCCGCGCTTCTAGAAGCGATGGAAGAGCACCAGGTCACCACTGACGGTGCCACGAGAAAACTGCCTGAGCTCTTTTTCGTCATCGCCACAGAAAACCCAATCGAATACCACGGTACGTTTCCACTGCCGGAAGCACAGCTCGACCGTTTTATGATCTCTCTTTCGCTCGGCTATCCTAAACCACACCAGGAAGTCGAGATCCTCGAGAAGACACTGGCTAACGACGGCTTCGAAGTCGAACCGGTGCTCACCGAGTTTGAAGTACTGGAAGCTCGACAAGCAGTGAAACGAATCTGGGTAGAGGCTTCAATCAAAGACTATATCGTCTCCATCGTCAATGCTACCCGCAAACATGGAGCTATCGTACTTGGTGTCAGTCCTCGAGGCAGCCAGCTCCTCATGCGAGCTTCACAAGCGGCCGCCTTCATCGACGGAAGAAATTTCGTCAGGCCGGATGACGTAAAACTTCTGGCGCCATACGTGCTTGGTCACAGAGTCATACCTAAAGTCAGGGAAAGTCGCGTTAGCCATGCTGAACTTATTGAAAGAGTACTCGAAGAAGTCCCCGTACCGGTCTAGGTTCACCTATCCAAATCTGGGAGCGGAGTTCGCTCTGTCAGGGTTGAAGATCCCTCTAATCGGGGGCAAGTACAGCATCATCCTCGAGAATCGCTTCTGGATCGTCCTCACTGTCGTAGCCGTTCTCTATTTCTTTGCTATCGAAACCAACAACGACTGGATCTATCTTATCACTGCCGGTGGTGTCACTGCCCTGGTTCTCGGCGTGGCGCTCCCGCTTTCGCAGGTGATGGATATCGAGGCCAGTTGTACCATTCCTCCGGATCATGTAGCCGGCGACCGTATCCGGGTTCGTGTCAAACTCTCCCGTAGAAGCCAGAAGTCGCCGATGGCCAAATACTTTCCCGTCAAGTGGATTGTCGCGCGCATCAAGCTGGTCGGCCCCCACGATGAGCATAGTGTCTTGAGACCGATTACAGTCGATTCGGTGATGACGGAAGCCTGGGTCGTCTCCCAGAGCCCGCCTCTCTTGCGGGGCGTTTACCGCATGGAAGTCCTGGAGACTTATTCATGCTTTCCCTTTGGTCTGGCATGGTGGTCCAGAAGTTTCGACGTCGGAGGCGGTCGAGTAGACAACCCGGTAGTCACGGTCTATCCACGCGTCTCCGGTATTGAAGGCAACTTCCTCTACCGGCTTCGTACCTCTGGCTCGGTCGCGCTCATCTCCTCCGCCACCAGAGCTCCTACGGCCATGCCCTCCTCATCGGTCCGTTCGTTACGCGAGTTTGTCACCGGTGACAGCCCCAGGCTTATTCACTGGCCCTCGTCAGCCAAGACCGGAAAACTTCTGGTGCGAGAGTTCGACTCGGAAGGTTTGCCAGGTTATGACGTGCTTATAGATCTCACCTCCGAATGGAAGAGTACCGAGCAGTTCGAGCTGGCTGTCTCGCTGGTCAACTCCCTTTTGAACATGGGATTCCGAATGGGTGGAGGTCCCGAGTTGTATATCATTCCTTCTCCCAATGAAAACCCGGAGAATTTGCCTGTCTGCCTTCAAGACATGCCTAACTCGCCGCCAGGAATCGGCAGATGGTCTCAGCTTTTGGCCCGCGTGGAAGCGCTGATACCGAAGAAAGCAGACATGCAACCGTCTATTCCTCACATGGGACAGGACAACAAACTGGCGCTGCTCATGGTGCGCCCGGCGGAGAATGAAGCTGGTATAGTCGATAAAACCAGGGAAGAGTCAGTCGACCTGTGGGTCATGTCCCGTTCCTTCACTGAGCCGGCAACAGCTCAAGAGAAAGCCGAGTCCTGGGTGCTCGGGCAGAGAAAAGTCTTACCCGCACACGCAGGAGTGGCAGAACGCCGCGGTTCCACCGCTGGCCCTCCTGGACGTATTCTCACCTCATTGAACAGTTATGAGGATATCGCCCATCTATGAACCGCCCGGAAAAAACATCGCTGCCAGCTGAGCTCAGGGATGAAGAGTCAAGGATCAGACCTAGATTGGTGCCGGTTTCCGAGCCCAAGGACAAAACCCGGAAGAAAAAGCCAGCCAAAATCATCGTCGAACATTCCGTTCATCTGCGCATCTGTGCGGCAGTCATGTCGGTGTTTCTGATCACCGGCGCTTGCGTCTATCTTAAGGTAGACTTCTGGATTACTCTACTCTACATCTGGATCGCCATCATGGGCACCATTCTCTCTCATCTATTCAGAGAGAAGAGAAATTTCTGGTGTCAGCTGGTGGCAGGCCTGGGCGCGGCCTCCGTCATTGGCTTTCTCTTTATAGATTTGTTCAACCAGTGGCAGGCTCACCGGCTCGAACTTCTCTATTGCTTCACACAGGCTCTAGCAGGCTTACAAGCCCTTCACTGCTTCGACCTGAGAACTCGCGTAGACTTCAGCATCTGCGCCCTTATCGGTGCAGCACTTCTGGTTTGTACTTCCGGAGCCGCTTCCGATGGACTTTTCCTCGTCTGGATCATCGGCTATGTCACCAGCCTGGCCTCCATGCTCTACTTCGACGCAGTCTCTCGCAGCAAAGAGTTGGGTCCCTCAAGACCGGCTGCTGAAGGGCGTCCCGCCTCATTGCCCGAACCACCGAAGAGACGCCAGCCGCCATCTTCCGCCACGGTGGTGATACTGCCGGTGCTCTGTTTGCCGCTCCTCACTTTGCTGATGTTCTTCTGCCTGCCCCGCTCCGAGTCTGTTATCTCATGGGTGGCCAATACAATCGTCAGACCTTACGTGGCCGTGTCAAAGAACGATCGCTCTAGAGGTCTGCGCGGCGGCGGAATCCCTATTGCCAAGAACACAGGCAGATCCGGGGCAGCCGGGAGCAGCGCTGCCGGCGGTTCTACAGGCAGTGGCACGGTCGGATCCATGACCACCGGCACCGGTGGCACAGGTGGAGACGGTGACGGCATCGCCGGTGGAGAAGGCGGGTCCTCGTCGAGCAGCGAAGGCACCGAATTCAAGTATCACGCCACGGAAGAAAAGACTCCTGAAGTCATCGAGCTGCTTCCGGATAATCTTTCACAGGAAGAGCTTCTCCTGAGAATTACGTCAGCAAGGCCCTCCTATCTGCGCAAACTTACTTACGATTTTTACGACGGAAAGACCTGGTCGAGAACAGCTCCAATCAACGGGGTGGCCTTCGAGCCCAGTACTGAAGCAGTGTTTGAGATTGGCAATGCCAATGCGTTGGTGATGCCACCAGAGTGTCCTTTTGTAGAAGTCCAGCAAAACGTGACTGTAGACAAAAACCTGAACGGCAAGTTTGTCGGCTCGTTCTGGCTACCTCAAGCTGTTGCTGGAGAGTTCGGACAGTTGACCGTTCAATCTGATGGCACTCTCAAATCAGAGAAACTGCTTGACGAGGGAACTTCCTACATTGTCC
>CAYTDR010000431.1:0-6882 GCA_964436185.1 uncultured Candidatus Obscuribacterales bacterium
ATCGTAGCCATAGGGAAGCGATCCCAATTGCCAGCCGAATCGTTTTCCGCAGGTATCTGCAACACCAGGTGCACAATAACAATCGCGTCCCCAATCGCGGAACGATTCGACAATGACTTTCAGCTTCGGATTACTGGTCGAGACACATCCGCCCTCACCCATAGTGATGTGATGAGCCGGATAAAAGCTCATCGTGCACAAATCACCGAACGTTCCTGTCAATTTGTCATGATACTTACTGCCGAGCGCATCGCAATTGTCTTCAATCAACCATAAATTGTTTTTCTTAGCGATATCCACAACAGCATCAAGGTCGAACGGATTGCCAAGTGTATGTGCGAGGATGATGGCGCGAGTCTTAGGTCCGACAGCCGCTCTTAATTGATCGACATTGACATTGTAGGTTTCCAGATCGACGTCGACAAAGACCGGCGTAAGCCTGTTTTGAATGATCGGGTTGAGCGTGGTGGGAAACCCGGCAGCGACGGTAAGTACTTCGTCGCCTGGTTGCAGTTGCCGCTCTCCCAATCTTTGAGATGTCAGGGATGATACGGCAAGGAGGTTGGCCGACGACCCCGAGTTGCACAGCAGTGCATAAATATTGCCTAAGTAATCTGCCAACTGTCGCTCGCAGCGATCGGAGAATCTGCCGGCTGTCAGCCAGAAGTCGAGCGAAGCATCGACCAGGTGGACCAACTCATCCTGATCGAACACCCGGCCAGCGTACTGGACTGCTGTTTCGCCAGGCTGGAACTCTTTATCCGGCCCTTCTTCTTTGTAAAACTCTTCTACGAGCTCGAGAATCTTCTCGCGCAGTTTTTTTTCAGCCATCATCCTACTTCCGGCTCACCGAAATATAATTATAGCGACAAGGAATTACTCATCCATGGTACGAGAATGAAGGTTGTTATCCTAGCTGGCGGTTTGGGTTCTAGGCTTCAGGAAGAGACGAATCTCAAACCGAAGCCAATGGTTGAGATCGGTGGCCGGCCGATGCTCTGGCATATCATGAAGATTTATGCTGCTCAAGGGTTCAAGGAGTTCGTCATCGCTCTTGGCTACAAGGGTGGAATGATTAAAGACTATTTCTTGAATTACCGAACCCAAGACAGCAATCTTGTGGTTGATATCAAGACCGGTGACGTGAAGGTTTGGGGAGCTGAGCACATCGAAGATTGGAAAGTGCATCTGATCGACACCGGACAGAGCACTATGACTGGTGGCAGAATCAAGAAAGTGGCTGAGTATCTGGACGGCGAGCAGTTCATGGCCACCTATGGAGACGGTCTTGCTAACGTCGATCTCAAAGCGCTGATGGACGTTCACCAGAAGGGCGGCCGCCTGGCTACGATAACAGCCGTAAGACCGCCGGCACGGTTCGGCGAGATCGAGCTCGATGACACTCGTGTCAGCAGTTTTACCGAGAAACCTCAAACGGGAAGCGGCTGGATTAATGGCGGATTCTTTATTCTCGATTCGAAAATAAAAGACCTGATCGATAGTGACGAGATCGTATTCGAGCGCGAACCCCTGGAGATGTTGGCTAGGCAGGGAGAACTGTCTTCCTACCGGCACGATGGTTTCTGGCAGTGCATGGACACCTTGCGCGACGTTTGGCTGCTGGATAAGCTGTGGGCGGATGGCAACGCTCCCTGGAAGATATGGTAGATTAGTGGGTCAATAAAGGCACGGGTGGAACGGTTTTACGCTAGCAGTTCAATAGGTCTTGAGTACCTCCAGTAGTACTTTGCAGATGGCAATCAAAGAATCTCGCCTTTGAGATATGCCTGGCAAATATCGATCGATGGAACGCCCTTCAACTGTCGCCTTACATCCTTCAAAAAGTGAGGTCATGAAGCATTTAGTCATCGGAGCATCTGGACAAGTCGGCGGCGCCCTTTATGGTTGTGCTCACGAACATGGTCTGGATGTGCACGGCACGTGTCTCACTTCGCATCGGCGCAATCTGCGCAAGCTGGATATTGTCGATCGCGCTCGCGTACTGCGGCTTGTCAGAGGACTGTCTCCTGATGTCATCTACGCAACAGCAGCCATGTCCAGCGCAGATCGTTGCGAAGGAGAGGTGGAACTCAGTTATGAGATCAGCGTGCGTGGAATCGAAAACCTTATCGATGCTGCCAATCGAGCGGACGCGATTCTTGTTCACATCTCATCTGACTATATCTTCGATGGGAAAAATGGTCCGTATTATGAAACGGAGCCGGCCAGCCCGATCAACGTCTACGGGCTTCACAAGCTGATTGCCGAGCACCTCATAACAACCAAAGCCGTCCGCTACCTGATTGTTCGCACCACTGTAGTTTACGGATGGGAAGACATCGGCAAGAACTTCGTCATGCATTTGAAATCGAAACTCGCACAGGGACAGAGCATCCAGGTGCCGGACGATCAGATAGGAACACCGACATACAATCGCAACCTGGCTCGAGCAATCATCGAGGCTGTCGAGAAGTACGAAGTCAACGGAGTTCTCAACATTACCGGCTCCACGCTTCTCAGCAGATATGAATTTGCACTCCAGGTTGCCACCACATTCGGGTTAGATCCCAGGCTGATTAAACCAGTTAGCACTGCCCATCTCGGACAGAAGGCACCAAGACCGCTGAAAGCCGGTTTGATAAACCGCAAGGCTCAATCGCTTCTGGAAACAAGACTCTTAGGAAGCGAAGAGGGACTTGCGGAGATGCTCCGCGATGATCTTTAACGTCGGATCGATCAGACCTTAAACGCCTGCCCGATTCGAAATAGGTGAGATAGCGAATTGCCGAGCACTGTTTCCAGCGCGCTGTCTATTCTTCTTCAGTTCCGAGTTCAGGTCCGAGCTCAGTCTCTGTGTCGATATCGACGTCGTCACCATCATCTTCAGAGGTATTGCCGAGACGATGCATTTGCCGTCTGCGCTCTTCTTCGTATTTCTTCTTCTCGAGCTCGTCTACGAGTTTTGTGTTTTCCTGTTGCATGACCTGAGCTTCTTCTTGGCGCTTCTCTCGTTGTTTCGCGACAGCGATTTGCTGCATACGATAGCGGTTTACGTCCTCTTGCCGACGGCGTCTTTCCTTCTCTTCAACTTTCCGTCTTTCTGCTCTGTGCTTTTCAGCTCGTTCGATCGCCTCTTTCTCTCGTTGCCTTCGTTGCTTGTCCGATTCGGCCATAAAACTGCTCCTTTCCGTGCGATCTCATAAACTCAGCTTAGGTTCTCAGTCGTTACTTCGTCAAGTGCTGTGAAACTCGGCACTAGTACATAAGATCGTCTACAGTGCCCTTTCTTGCCACTCCCGATCGGATAGCGGCCTCTGATACTGCGCGCGCGACATTTTCTGCCACCAGAGGATTGAAAACGCCAGGAATGATGTGCTCTTCCATCAGCTCATGCTCCTGAATCACTTGCGCCAGCGCATATGCGGCTGCTAGTTTCATCTCTTCGTTGATATCGGTGGCTCTCACATCCAGTGCACCACGGAAAATTCCCGGGAAACAGAGGACATTATTGATCTGATTAGGATAATCGGATCTTCCTGTCGCCATAATGCGCACGTAAGGCGCAGCATCCTCAGGCATGACTTCCGGGTCAGGATTGGACATGGCAAATACGATCGGATCTTTATTCATCTTTTGCAGATCTCGAGCGGCGATAATTCCCGGTCCGGACAGACCGAGGAACACGTCGGCTCCTTCGAGGGCGTCGGCTACCGACCCCTTGAACACTGTCGGGTTAGTATGTTCGGCAAACCACTCTTTCATGTAATTCATGTGCTCTGTTCGACCTCTGTAGATCGAGCCCTGGCGGTCGAAACCAATGATGTTGATGACCCCGGCAGACAGAAGAATCTTGGAGCAGGCCACCCCTGCGGCACCAACCCCGGTGACGACTACTTTCAAGTCTTTCATCTCTTTGCCCACAATCTTGAGGGCGTTTATCAGGGCCGCAAGCACGACCACCGCCGTTCCGTGCTGGTCGTCATGGAAAACGGGGATGTCCAGCTCCTCTTTGAGGCGCTGCTCGATTTCGAAGCATCTCGGCGCGGATATGTCTTCCAGGTTGATGCCACCAAATACGGGGGCAATATACTTAACACACTTTATGATCTCTTCGGTATCCTGGGTGGCCAGGCAGATAGGAAACGCGTCGATTTTGCCGAACGATTTGAAAAGCATTGCCTTGCCTTCCATTACCGGCAAAGCGGCTTCCGGACCGATGTTGCCCAATCCCAGCACTGCTGAGCCATCGGTAACTACGGCGACCGTATTGCGCTTGATGGTGAGAGCGTAAACCTTTTCAATGTCCTCATGAATGGCATTACAAACACGGGCGACGCCGGGAGTGTACGCCATGGACAGATCGTCGCGAGTAGCGAGAGGAACTTTGTTGCGCATGCGGATCTTGCCACCAAGATGCATGAGAAAAGTTCGATCGGATACGTTTACCACATCGAAGCCTTCCAGCTCTTTTAAGCGCTCGACAAGGGCGTCTCCATGATTTGAGTCGCGCACCTTGATAGTGATATCTCGAATAATGTAATTGGTTTCGAAACCATGGATGTCAATCGCCCCGATGTCACCGCCTATTTCTCCGATAAGAGAAATGACTTTACTCAGCCTGCCAGGCTCGTTGGGAATCTTGATTCGCACAGTGAGACTGTAGCTGGCGCTTGGACGAACCAGACCTTTCTCTTCATCAGGTTTTTTTGTCGTTTCTTGAGAACTGGAGAGTGTCATATTGAAATTGCCTCGTTCGTTTTAGCCCATTGATCGTTGACAACACTAGCGCACACCTTTTTTCGTTTGTGCTAAGCTGGCACCAATCCGAAAAATCGCTTGCTTGATAGTGTTAGTGCATGAGCAATCACAACTATTTTACCTACCTTCAAGCAATAAAGCGGTAACTCACTCATGAATTTTGCTCGATAGAGGAGTTTGCTGACATGACGTCTAAAGACAAAGAACTGATTGGCAATTACGAAGTTACTAAAGATGGTGTGGTGACTCGCAGGGAAATCTTGTTGATGAGCGCCATGGTTGCAGCGGGTGGTATGCTCACCCAGCCTGGAAAGGCACAAGCAGCCGAGACCGCAGAGAAAGGAAAGACCGCCGCTGGAGCGCCCTATGCAGCGCGAGATTTCAGCGCTCTGGCAGACAAAATGTCAGGCTTTTCTGCCTCCCAGATTAAGCAGCATTTGAAACTATACGATGGGTACGTAGGCAAGTGCAACGAGATTCATGACAAGCTCAAAGACGTTGACATCACGACAGCCAACGCCACCTACTCTGCAGTGCGAGAGTTGCTTGTCGAGCAAAGCTTTGCCCATAACGGTGTCGTCTATCACGAGTACTATTTTGGAAACCTTGGCGGCTCCGGTGGAGAACCGCAAGGTGAGATGAGAGCCGGAATCGAGGAAGAGTGGAAGTCAGTCGGTAAGTTCATGGACTTTCTCAAAGCCGCCGGCAAGAGCGCCAGAGGTTGGGTAATAGTCGGCTTCAACCCGCGAGCCGGACACATTGATGCTTATGCTCTCGACACGCATAACATCTTTTCGCCCGCCAACATAGTTCCACTGGTCGCGCTGGATGTCTATGAGCATGCCTACATGATCGATTTCGGAATCGATCGAGCCAAGTATCTGGAGACTTTCCTCGCTAACGTCAACTGGGATGTGGTATCGAAACGGTTGGAGATTGCTCGCAAGCATCCGACCGGGCCGGACGTTACGAGATAGGCTTAAGAAGTGAAACGGACTGCTCGGTGCGTTTGAAATGCATCGAGCAGACTTTGTATGCAATTCGAAATATCGATCTCGAAGCACCGTTGGTAATGTGGTTATCGACCCAAATGATTCTGAATGTCGGTTCAGCCAGGGGAAACCCTAACCAAAGAGGGCAACTTTCGTTGCCCTCCACCAGTCGTCCTTGTAATGCTTGTCTTAGTTTCCATCAACCACGAGCGAGAGCTCAATCTTGTTTGGTGCTGCAGATGGCTCTTCACTCGAGAAACTCACTGGAGTGACGTTTTTCTTCGCCACCACTTTCACGCTTCTGGAGAAGAAAACCTTGGATTCACTGACGAGCTTGCGATACTGCTCGGGTGAGTATTCAGTAGAGCGGAATGGGCTTGCCGGGAGATTATTCAATGCTACCGAAAGTGGTGCCTCGGTCTTGCGCTCGATCGGATACGCATAGACGAAAATCTTCTCTTTTGACGGGTCTTTGCTGGAGTTGCTCACCTGGAAATCAAATGAGTTCTCAGTGCCACCGATCTCCACTGTCTGACCGGCTTTTACTACCGAGTCCGTTTGGAATTTGTTGGGGAAAATCTGAGTGAGCATGTTGCCGTCATAGTTGAAAATGAGGACATTACAATCCTTGTGCGCGGAGACTGAAACCTTCAGATTCTCGCCGTCTCTGTAGTGTGGTGTCTGTCCTTCTTTATTGAGCCAGGCGGTGACGATCTGATCGCCACTAGAACTTGGTGATGAGTGAGTTGTCTTGGGCTGCTCGGTGGGCGTCGTAGTGGTCTCGTGCTTGGGGACTACGACAGTCTTGGCTGCATCATGCTCCACGGGATGATGTTTCGTCACCGGCTTGATTTCCAATCTGGCTACTGGAGCCTTCTTCGAATGAGTTTCCGGTTTTGACACACTAGCTTTTTCTATCTTCTCGTGTGGTTTGACCGTCTTGACCGGGGTTTTCTCAGCTTTCTTCACTTCTGTTTTTTCAATTTTCTTTGCTACCGGCTTGTCTTCAGTTTTCGGCGCCACTTTCACAGTTGCCTTCTCTGGTGCCGGTGCCTTAGTCGTGCTTGCCGTCGAAGAAGCTTTCTCCTTCTCGGCTTTGCCTCGCGCTCTGATCGGATCTATATAAATGCCT
>CAYTDR010000432.1:0-6828 GCA_964436185.1 uncultured Candidatus Obscuribacterales bacterium
CGGCCGAGTCACTGAATCTGATGCTCAATCCACGAGGCAGACAGCATTGCTCGCAAGCGCTCAAAAACATCTCGTTCGTAGATACGCCGATCAACGGAACGACCCTACTTGCTCTGAAAAACATTCCCGATCTGAATCTGACTATTAAGGACGCGAAATTCACCAACTCCGACACCAGGGTGTTACGACCGTTGCATCTGAAATCGCTTCGGCTCGTGGGAACAGCTGTGACCGACGATCATATTCTCAACTTTTGCTCGCTCCCTGCGCTAGGTAGGATCGAGGCGAAAAATTCAGGTCGCCGCACTGATATTCTCCTCGTGCGGGCGACTAAGCCGAAGGAGAGATAGCCGTTGTTCTAATGCAGTTCTGCCTTCGCCAACCTGTACTCGAGAAATGATTTGATACCATTGTCCAGGACCCAGCGAAATTGCTCCTTCGCCTCATTCGTTTTGCCTTTTTGTTGCAATCTCAGGCCGATGTAGTAGTGAGCTTCGGTTCGATTGGCTTTGTTCGCGGCTTTTGCCAGAAGCTCAGTTTCACTTGTCTGTCCCTGCAAGAACCGTATAAGGTGCTCAACAAAACAGTTTGAAATTCTGGTGTCACTCAAACACTTTTGGAACAACATATTCTGCTTACCAGGTGCCACTCGGCTTGCGGCTACATAGTACATGATGGCAAGATATGAGCGTCGCAGCGGATCGTTGTCCGGACTATTGAAGGCTTTGATGACTGTCTCGACTGCTTTTGCGTCATTCTTTTGAGACAGGTAGGAAATTGCCAGAGAGTTGAGCAGATAGAGATTGTTCGGCTGTTTTGCAAGAGCATTCAGAATGACATCGGTGCTGTTTTTCATGTCACCCTCATCCAAATACATTTCAGATTCGCGGGTAACCAGCGCGATATTGTCGATTCCTTTCAATGTTTGCGCTTTCTCGATTGATTTCCATGCCTCGTCAAAGCGTCCTTGTTTGCTGTATATTCCAGCACATAAGAGAATCGTATTGTTATCCACAACCGCCTGTTTCAGTGCCAGCTCGGCCAGTCTCAAAGCCTCGTCATAATCACCGATTTCGAAATACGCGCAAGCTGCCGGATGTAGAGCGAAAACGTCGGACTTTTGTGCTAGCAGAATTTTGTAGTCGAGAATTGCATTCTCCAAATCATTCATGGTTCGATAGCAATGTGCCCTGATCAAACGGGCCTTTCTAAGATCTGGTTTGGCTTTCAAAACGGTGGTTTCATCGGCGATGGCTTTCGGATAGTCTCCGAACCTCAGATAGATCTCTGCTCTTACCTGGATGGTCGGTAAATTATTGGAGCCATGTTGTATTGCTAGATTCAGGTTTTTCAAGCAGTTTTTCAAATCGTTGAATTGAAGATAGCAGCGAGCGAGTCCCAGATAGGCGCTGGCGTTCGGCCCGACTCGACCCAATTGTGTCTCCCAGAGTGCGATTGCACGTTTGTATTGCCCCTGTGCTTCCAGCTTCTCTGCCCGCATCCACAGGATTTTTCCGCTCCAGTCTGCAATGCCGGTGGCTTCACCAAAGTAGAGCAAGACCATCGCGCCTGTGAATAACAGTACAATTAGAACATCGGCAGTAGAACGTCTATGTGCCTGTTTAACTGGGGTCAAAAGAAAGCCGAACAAGCATCCGGCGAGCACGCCTCCGAAGTGACCGGCGTGGTCGGCGTTGTTGGTGAGACCGAATATGGTGCTGGCGATGAGATAGACGATCAAACCTTTCAAGGTTCGTTTGAAATACTCCTCACCAATCTCGTGCCTGTGCGTGTAGACGAAGGACAACTGCGCGCCCATCAAGCCTAGAATCGCACCAGATGCCCCTGCTGCGGTCACTGCAGGGTTTATAAGCATGCTGAGAAGAAAACCGCTTGCTCCGGACAATAGATATATGACGAGGAAACGCACGTGACCAAAGAGGCGTTCACAGATTTTTCCCATTAACCATAGGACCGCCATATTTAGTATTAGATGAGTTAACCCGATGTGTACGAAGCAGGCTGAAAGAATTCTCCAAGGCTCGTCGGTCAGAGTCAGCGGGGCTAAGTTAGCGCCCCACTCTAATAACAGTTTTGTTTTAGGGCTCCACAGGGCGTCAAAGCTGGTGACGCACATCGCAAGAAACCATATGATGTTGGCGCCAATCAAGACAATTGTTACGACTGGAGCTTTTTGTTCCTTGTACCAGTCGCGCAGTTTCTCATCGTCGAATTGGGACTGCAAAAGGCTTAACTCCTTGCTCTATAGGTCGAAATATACAATATGGGTATTAATTGAGCAACAGACATCGTAGAAGGGCTCCGTGCTCATGGCGACGTTAAGGACCAAAGTGAGCCCGCAGTGCTCAGAGTCCAGGCATGGACTCGCCAAGCTTAGTGAGAGCGTTTCGCTAATAGCCGATGTCCGGGTCGTCTCGCTTTGCCGAGCCCGAGATGCTGGTTTGAGTACTTCGTCAGCCTAGGTAGTGGCTTGCTGCGCGTCTTTTCTCCGAATTGTCTCGATCGTTACATCCACCACGCCTGCATACGGTGACAAGTTTGCCAGCCATCTGACGGTGTTCAAAATGTCCTCTGTTTGAATCATCTCGGCAGGTGCTAATCCGGAACTGCTGGCCATGTCGGTATTGACATAGCCAGGGCAGAGTGCGGTCACTTTGATGCCATGCTCGGTCAGCTCTCGGTAGAGCCCTTCGTTGAGACCGACCAAACCGAATTTGGTGGCAGAGTAACCGCCCGAGAACGCCCATGCATTTTTGCCGGCGCGCGAAGATACGTTGATTATCGTCCCGGATTTTTGTACTTTCATAACTGGTGCTACGAGCGATATCATTCGAAATGCGGCCATCAGGTTCGTTTCGACCATGTGCGAAAAATCTTCGATGTTCAGTTCCGAAGTTCCCTTATAGAAAACGCCTGCATTGTTGAACAAAAGGTCAATCCTGCCGAATTCTGCCACCACATCCGAGACCATGGATTCTACCAAGGCACCATCTGTGACATCAAGAACATACAGTTTGACTTTCTCATCCGTTTGTTCGGCTCGACTAACAATCCTTCGCCTTGTCTCCTCCAGGTCCTCTTCCGATCGTGCACAGAGTGCAAGACTGTAGCCGTCTTTCGCGAGCCCGAGAGCGACTGCTCTCCCAATGCCCCTGCTGGCTCCGGTTATCAAGGCTACTTTCATATCTAGGCTCCTTTATATATGCACTCAATTCGCTACGACTTTCACTCAACCTGAGCGACCCAAGGCGCACTATTTGCTCTTGTTAGAAGTTCAAAGCTTACTATGTATGACTTCAAGACCTACAACGATGACTTCAACGCTTTTGATATTTCTGATTCCGGAAAGAACTCACTACCAGTTAATTTGCTTCCGGCGAAAAAGCCAGTATCGAAGTACTTTTTCTTAATTCAGAAAAGTGTCCGAGCTCGACAACGGGTCGCTGGATTTGAAAAAATCTTAAGCCGGAATTTCTCTCAGGTACCTTGAATCGTGCTTTCTATGAGGATTGTAGCGATTGTACAGGGACAAAATCACAATCTAAAGATATTGGCAGCATTTATCACTTCACAACCCTATATCTAGTTATCCTAGTAGGCACGTTCCAAGTCCTGGATTTGGGTCGGAGAGTTTTCGAGAAAATAAGGGGAAGTGTTATGAGCTTTACGTTGACCAGTACAGCCAGGACCGTGAATACGGTCTCAAACTACTCGGTGAAAAACCAGAGGCTTCTGAAATGGGTAGCAGAAGCCGCTGCGTTATGCAAACCTGACACCATTTACTGGTGTGACGGCTCGCAAGGCGAGTACGATCGGCTCCTTGTCGAGATGGTGGCTCAAGGAACCCTGATCAAGCTCAATCCTGATTTGCGTCCTAACAGCTATCTTGCACGGTCTGATCGGTCTGATGTGGCAAGGGTTGAAGATCGAACCTACATCTGCAGTGAAAATCATGCCGATGCAGGACCCAACAACAATTGGGTCGAGCCCACTGAGATGAGAGCAACACTCAACGACCTTTTCGATGGAGCTATGAAGGGCCGAACCATGTACGTGGTTCCTTTCAGCATGGGTCCGTTCGGTTCCAGACTCTCTCATATCGGAGTCGAAATCACAGATTCCCCGTACGTTGTTGCCAGCATGCGGGTGATGACCAGAATGGGTAAACAAGCCATCGATGTGTTGGGTGAGGACGGCGAGTTCGTTCCTTGCCTGCACACTGTGGGCGCACCGCTTGAGCCTGGGCAGAAGGATGTCGCCTGGCCTTGCAACGCTGAAGAGAAATACATTGTTCACTTCCCAGAGACCCGAGAGATCTGGTCTTATGGCTCTGGCTACGGCGGCAACGCGCTTCTCGGCAAGAAATGTTTCGCATTGAGAATCGCATCGAACATCGCCCGGGAAGAAGGCTGGTTGGCAGAGCACATGTTGATTCTTGGCCTTGAGTCTCCGGAAGGTGTGAAGAAGTACGTGGCTGCAGCGTTCCCAAGCGCCTGTGGAAAAACCAATCTCGCCATGCTCATTCCGCCTGCTGCCTTCGAAGGATGGAAAGTCACCACTGTTGGTGATGATATTGCCTGGATTAAGCCAGGAATCGATGGAAAACTTTATGCGATCAATCCTGAGTTCGGATACTTTGGTGTGGCACCGGGAACTTCAGAGTTCACCAACCCTAACGCAATGTCGATTCTCGAAGAAAATTGCATTTTCACCAATGTGGCCCTCACACCCGATGGTGATGTTTGGTGGGAAGGAATGACCGACACTCCGCCTGCTCAGTTGATCGATTGGGAAGGCAATCCCTGGACTCCTGGTTGCGGACGCAAAGCCGCTCATGCTAACGCCCGCTTCACTGCTCCTGCCGCACAGTGCCCATCTATCGACGAGAATTGGGAAGATCCGGAAGGCGTTCCAATCAGTGCCTTTATATTCGGTGGCAGAAGAAGCAATACGATACCGCTGGTAGTTGAGTCGTTCAACTGGGCTGACGGCGTTTATCTCGCGGCCACTATGGGCTCCGAGACGACCGCGGCCGCGTTCGGCGAAGTCGGTGTTGTACGACGAGATCCCATGGCTATGAAACCGTTCTGCGGGTATCATATGGGCGATTATTTCGGACATTGGCTCGACATCTCAGACCTGGTGGACGAGTTGCCACGAATTTACTGTGTCAACTGGTTCCGTACCGACGAAAATGGCAAGTTCATTTGGCCTGGTTTTGGTGAGAACATGCGAGTCCTCGAGTGGATATTCAATCGAGTAGTCGGAAACGCAGGCGCAGTCGAATCCAAGCTAGGATTGATTCCAACATACAGCGATATGGAATGGACTGGGTTAGATTCAGTTTCCAGCGACACATTCGCGCGGTTGATGGAAATCAACCATGAACAATGGCAAAAGGAACTTGCTCTGCACAGTGATTTGTTCAAGTCGTTGAAGGAAAGACTGCCCAGAGAGTTGTCGTTGAAACACGAACTTCTTTCAGTTCAATTCAGAAGAATCTAGGTCCAACGGAGTTTTTGCAGTCCGCTCATTGTTTCGATGGGCGGATTTGCTTTTTGCAGGCGGCGTTAACTAGTCAATTGTCCGTAATCAATTTCGAACGCTGACAAGCGTGTGTCTCGCATAAGGCAGTCTGACGTGGGAATAATCAAACTACCGGCATGACGCCGGCAGTTCTCAGAAGTGGCACCACTATCAAGCATGCGATAAACACCACCAGTAGTGCGTAATCTATTCTTTTGTCACTGATTCTGGCGACGGCAGTCTCTCCGAACACGAGATAAGCCAATCTTCGTATGAGCACGAAGACCACAATAAATCCGATCGGATTGAGCATGGCGGCATCGCCGAGTTGTCCATGAAGTATGCTCCATACCGATCTGCATGTTCCGCATGTTGGGCAGGATATATTGCAAAAGAATGCGGTAGGGCAAATCGACAACTTTGGAAGCACAGGACAGGCAGCAAAATAAAGCAGTACTGCAACCAGCACGAGACTCTCGCTTCTACGTCTGCCTAGAACCATTCCCATTGCTCGATTTCTTTCCCTTGTTTCTTTTTGCCGCCAATTCGAAACGCATCTATGGCAAGCAGAATGTTGACCGGAATACTTGTGGCACCGCCGGTCGCCATAGCCAACGCCGCGCAGGCGAACATCAGAAAAACTCCCTTAGCAAGCTGACCATTGACGATCTGACCAATCCCTGCGAAACAACATCCGCTCAGAAGCGCCGCCAGAAGTGGTTCTGTTGGGGTGCTGCCGTCAATAGAGATGTTGCCTTCTGTCCGCCGGTAGAAGTCCTTATATTCAGAAATATCGTCACTACCAATTTTCGCTTCTGGTGGCGATTGAATGAGGACTTCGTCGGACTCGTCATCATTGTCGAAGAGCTTTGGGGTTCGGACATCGAAAGTCTTTTCCTGCTGCCCGCGCGCCCTATTTAACGAGTAGGAATGTTGCTTGCTAATTCGCTTACAGTTAGGACATTCTTTATAGGTTGAATCATAGTCTCTCGTGCATGTTAAACAGAACTTCGAGCCACCACTTGACGGCTCGAACAGCTCTTCGCTTTCTTCGCTGGGCAGAACCTCTGCGACATATTTGGTGTCTTCACCAAGAAGAGATGGGTTCTCTTGTACTTCTCTAGCAACCTCTGCTGGCTCCGGTTTGGTTACCAAAGACTGCGGAGGTGGTACGGGTAAAACTCGCTCGGGCGGATTGATTGGTTGAGAAGGTGTTGGAGGAGCATACGAAGTCGATGAGCTTGGCGGTGTCGGCTCGAGTTCTCCTAGTCCAAGTGAACT
>CAYTDR010000433.1:0-6822 GCA_964436185.1 uncultured Candidatus Obscuribacterales bacterium
GTCCAGGCAACAGCCTCCCGTGCACGTCGTATTTGAGGTGGCACCGCGAGATAATAGTCCTTGAATGAACCGTCTGGTTCTGCCGTTCGATTTGTAACTCGAACAACGTGCGTAAATCTATCTCGATTCCGACCGGAGGATGCCCCATTCACTTGATAGAGTATACCGAAGTCGTCTCTGTGAATCTCCTTGCCACCATGTTCAACTAACCATCGAGTTCGTCCAAAGCGGTTAATCATAACCGTGCGCACTTCCGAATTCCTTTGCTCCGATATGTCCGCGGCTGTGAAAGGGCCTAATACAACCTTTTCCGGTACGCGCACTCCATTCAATGCCCAACACCCCCAACCGTCGCCGAAGCGAACGGCCATCGATGTTTCGCTGTGCAGTCGCAACTGGGAATCTGTCTGTAGATCGACTGGATTGTCGCAAAGGAAACACAGACGTTTAGTTGGCCACCACCATCCACCAGCTTTCAACGCCTCTTCGTACGGTCTTGTATTTGGTGGCACCTCTTCGCCAGTCACAATGCTCAACCCTTTGCGAATCGCCATGCTGTAGGCGTCGCCTATAGGGGAGCGTGCCAGCAGGCGCCAAGGCGAATTAGACCAGAGAATGTGCGAGAGATCCTCTTTGGGAAGACACCGGAACCATGAATCGGGCTCGCCCTCAAGAAATCCTTCCAGCAGTTTCGAACAATGTTCGATCACATTTAGCAGTCGATTCCGCATTTCGTAAAGTGGCGTATCCGAGCCTGCGCTGTGCTTCTTCCAATCAAGAGCGCTCAAGTCTTCCTCCAGAGCACCGTTAATTTGCCTACAAATCGCGCGCAGTTCCGAGGAGAAGATGACATTGCCTACGGTGCGGTAGTTGCCACTTATTACAGCTTCGCTGTTCTCGATTCGAACCATATCAAACAGTTCTCTGATAGTCGGAGTTTTCATGAACACACGATCCGGCACAGACACTCGCTCAGAATCAATCCACGGCACGAGTTCTGTTAAATCCAACAACAAAAAAGAATCAATACAATTCATTCTTTGGCTACCGACCGTATCTCTACGCCAGTACCAATCAGTATACGGATCGAATCCCTGATTTTCCAAATACTCAAAGTGACGCCTAGAAACCGTATCGTTTGCGAACCGCGGTAATTGATGGAGACCGATGGAACGCTCACCTGGAACTTCCGGATACTGATTGAAATGCCAAAGCCCCATAGTAATCGCGGCATATAAAGGCGATGAAAGCCAGATGAATTGCTCCGGCGGCGCATGTCCTGCAACGCCATAGATCTCCTTAATTGCCCACTCGAGGCGTTCGCGATCAGCCCTCTGCGTAGTCAGAGCAAGTCTCCGCATCTCACACTGCAGTTCCTGCAATTCAGAAGTGTGTTCTCTTATCGACTTTGCGAACTGCGAAAAATTGAACGTCATCCGGACATGTTCCTAATATATGTAGCGGTAATGTTCCTGCAGTTCGAGTCGGATTGGAAGAATGGTAGCGGTGGATTCGCTGGAAGATCTGAATCGGTAGCTCCTCCGCTTTCTTCAACGTCTCGACCGATAGCAAGATTCGCGGTACTGCCTCTAATGCATCATACAAAATGACCTTGGCGACTCGCTCTGCCGAACCTCACTAATGTTGTGCCTCAATGCTTTCGAACCTTATATGTTTGTGACCATTTAGAGAACAATCTTTGTTGGAATCACTCAATATCACTCATTAAATGCGCCCTTTTCGCCGCCATGTCAAGATGCACGGCGGCATACGAGCGATTTAGATATTTCTCCCCCGACCAACTATTGATTGATGAAGTGCCTGTAAGAATGAGCATCTTCAGAAAATCATAATTGTTGCTGTTTGCGATATTGGAAGCGCAGAAAGCGCTTGGCGACTCACTTACGCCCTCTATTCACCACATAAACATTGTGTTACACTGACGCTGCGATTCCTTAAAGCGAAGGCAGGGTCAGCATCTCGGGCACAAATCCGGATTGACTTTGCACGTCTAGGAGAAAAAGGCGATGGAAGTACAATTGACTAATGGGGTAGAACCCGTGGGTTCTATCCAGGAACCGTTGCGCGATTCAGTAAGGAGACCTTCTGGAAACGAAGTCAGAGAGACTCAGCCAAACGTCTATTTAGAAGAGTATCTGAGTATTCGAAGAACGGCTGGTAGACCGGATGTACGGGTATCCCAGCCAGTTTCCCTGCTTGATTTCAGCACTGCAGGAGACATCTACAACACCAGACAGCAAAGAGCCACCACAGAACGGAGACCCGACGAGAGGACTCCGGAAGAGGTTGCACAGCGCTATTCCGACGATGCCTCCAGATCGTTGCGACGGGCGATCACTGACAGAAACTTGCAATACACCACTGATGGTGAAGATCCGGCCGTTCTGGAATACAACAATGCGTTCCGAACCACTGCACCCACCACGGCTCTAGCGCTCGCCCAGGAACGGCTGGGTGAAAATGCCTCGGAAGAACAGCTAGCGAAATACGCCGCCGTAATCGTCACGCTCAATAGACTTGATGCCCCTGACAGCAACATCGATGCCGGACGCGATGTGAAATTGCCAGGACAAACTGCAGATGGTGGCATAACCTACTGGATCAGGGGAAACAATATTACTGAATGGCATGACGGCAGCGTCATGCGAGTTACGGAACGCGGACAGGGTACGGCAAACTTCACTGACCGGAGAGCCGGTTGTGATGTGGAGATAACCTGGGATCCGGAGAAGAAAGAGAACTGCTCCATTGAAAGGACCTATCCGGAGCGCAGCATCAAAATCGATGCCAACGGCGTCCGCACGGAGAGAATACCTCCTGATTGGGGACTTAAGTCTCGCGTCTATCAAGATACGCAGGGCAGAAGAGTGGCGATGGACTACAATCCGGCCAACAGTTCGCTTTTGCGAGTCACCGTCAACGATCGCAGAGACGGCTCAATCATAGAATTGGAGCCTGAGGCCAGCGGCGGTTTACGCGGCAAGAAGTCGGACCAGGCAGGCGATGTTCTCGAAACTGTGGGTGCGACCATAGTCAATAATGAGTTGCGACTATTCACCGAAAGAACTGCCGATAGTGTCACGACCAGAACACATGAAAACGGCACGGTCGAACAGTTGCGTGAAGGTAGAATCGCAAGCAGAACTGGCACCGATGAGTGGGGCAGAAGGGTAGAAGAAGTCTTCCGCCCAGCCGGAAGAGTTCCACCACACCAGATTCACGTCACCCTCAACGACAACACTGACGAGTCAAAACGCACCAGGCTGACGTTTACACGCACCGATTTCGGTGACTACTTCGGCGAGACTATGAAAGACGGTCGAGTTGATCTGCGTTATCAACTCAAGCCCAGCGGACAGATCATGTTCTTCCGAGGTCAGCGGGTGTACTCTGATCTAAAAGATGGCACACGCCTGGAGAGAAGTCAGCTTTACGACGCCAACGATCCACGCAAAGTCTCAGGCTACCAGATTAGCCAAACGAGAGATGGTGCCACATATAGTGTGTTCACCGATCGTGACGGCACTGTTCAACGCGATCGCTATCAGTATGGCGGTCCTGACGGCAGAACAATCGAACGAAGACGCTCGATCAATGGCAGGCAATTCACTGGTATTTCGATGTCCGAAAGCACCGGTCACAGAACCGAGCTCGAGTACGACTCGCTCACCGGTTTGATGTCCGGAAATCGTCGAGACCGAGAGGGACGAGTTGTAGAAAATGTTGTTGTCGCTGACGACAAGATCATCTACACCAACCCGTCCGGTAGCCGCAGAATAGAGGTCCTGGACCTGTCTGAAAGCAACCTGCTAGGGAAAAGACCCAGACCGGGAATGTACAACGCTCAAGAAGGCACTGAGCAGTTCGAGAACGACGACGAGAGTTTGTCCGTTCAAACAGTCGCCCCCGGGCGAACCGATCGCGTTATGCACAATCCCTGCGACGAAACAACAACGATCAACGGCACCACCATTCGCGGTGAGCGTTCTGCGGTTACACCGACCAGCACGGTCGTGCATAGTCCTGACAGAACGGGAATCAGGTTGAATGAGGACAACACCATCGACCGATGGGGTCCGAGGGAAGAAGACAATGCTCTGAGAGAGCCACTCACAGATGCAGAACGAGATTTCCTCGCTCATATGCGAACCAATGGACGCGATCGCGACATAGACATGCGCGATTTCATCGAGATTCACCGACAACAGATCACCAAACCAGGTGGCGCCGCCAGACTAGAAAGATTCTACACAGCGCTGAAAACACTCGATGAGACAAAGAATCTCACGGGCGAGGAGAGAACCGCATTACGACGAAACATCATGCGTGATGTGGCGCATCCGGAGGAGATCAATCAATCAAGATCACCTACTTGCAACACTGAGGTAATCCGACGAGAACTGGCGATGAACTGCCCAGACGAATACGTATTGGCCTTTCACAATGCCATGAACAATGGACGCGTGCCAATTTACACACGCCCCGTCGATGGTGCATACGGAGCCGAGAGAAACCGACCGACTGAGTTCGTCACTGTTGACCCCGCAAACCTCAAGCTCACTGACAGCACAGGACGAAATCTCGCTGCTCGGATTTTCGATAATATGGCTATTCAGGTGAGCGTCCATCCTGAGTATCAATGGGTGGCGACAGAAGATGGCGTAGGACGGCTTGTTCCGCGGAATCCGGACGACGAGCCTAGAGCCTTTAACGGTATGCAAATGGGCGAGATTGCCACTGTATTGACTCAGTTGACCGGTGTTAATCGAGGCGTAGTCCAGATGTTCGCTGTCGATGATATGCGCGTGGCATTCGAGCAGAACGGACGGCGTTCAATGATCGTGGCGGTAAACGCTTCGAGATCGCCATTCAGCTGGCAGGGACCTGATTTCGATAACGATGAACTGGTCACCAACCACGTCGTCACACTATCGGACATGTACTCCGTCGGTACGGGCACACATGTTCAGTTCATGAATCAGTGGGGTTTGGAATCAGACCATTCAACCAGGTCAACCGCAGTCAGCGTGGAACGCTTCCTCAACAATATGACAGGCGTAAACACTAGCTGGCGTGGTGCCAGACCGATGACACCACCTCAAGCCATCACCACCGGTGACCCGAACAAAGTCTACAGAGTGGTTGATGGAAAAATAGTCGAGGATGCTCGCTTCCGCATCAGAGAAGGGAGGGTCCAGGAGAGATGAGGCAACTTGGCAGACAGGCACTGGAGGACAGAACCATGATCAACAACTGGTGGCACGTATTCACCGTTGCAGATCGAGAACGCTCTGGCTCGACATCGGAGAAATTTGTAGAACCGCAAAAGGCTAAAAAGACCCCGCCTTCCCAAACGGATGACTGGTTCACGAATAGTCTCTACACTTCCAAAATCCGATGGGACTGCCATTTCGTCAGAAAGTCGTTGAAAAGATATGGAAGCATCGACGGAAACAATGCTTCATCGAGCGAAACACAATAGAGGTGAACAAAATGAATGCAGATTGCAAACCGTATACCTCAGAGTTCGGCTGGTCCATAACGATGCCAGATAACTGGCGGCGCTTGAAAGCGCGACATGCCACATCTCCCGCACCAGTTGCGGTGTTCTCTACTCCGGACAACTGGTCGCTCTCGCTTAGTTGGATGGTATCAAAATATCCGGTGGGGATGGATGCTGTCAGCGCCTTCGACTCGGCGACAATGCTCGAAGGGCGGCTGGACGTCAACGAAGCTACAGCGGTGGCAAATGAGATTTTTCCACTCGTGGGAGATATCATTCGCGCCGCTACAGTGACCCTGCCTGATGGACAAAGAGCGATCGAAATTGTCGAAACGATAAGAGCCAGCGAAAGCGCACCGGTTGAGAAGGTTTTATATTCGCTCATCCTTCCAGCCTGCAGAAGAGGAAAAGATAGAAGCTATCCTTACTTCTTCCAGCGGCTTTCGTTCATCGCGCCACCACAAGAGTTCAATGACAAGATCGCAGAAGTGGTGAAGTCAGCCCGATCCTTCCACTACGCAGAACGACGCACAGCCCAGCCGCTCTGCCGGAAGAAATAAGAAGCTATCCTGACCCATAACTGGTATGGTGGGGAAATTTGTCACGCCTAGCAACTCCGCTGCGTGGCAAATTTTTTTGAGCGCGAAGCTTCTCTTCACTTATGTAGAATATAAAAGTGAATCGAGATAGAAGATGAAATGAAAACCGCATGCGTCTGTATTTTTCTGTTGCTAAACGTCGTCGCGCTTTTTATGAACGATGTGCCTGCGTTCGCTAAAGCTGCGTATGCAAGTAAGAATCAGATGATCGATTGCAGTGAAGTGATTGCCGTAGTGGATATCAAGAATGTCGAAAAGTCTGCTGAGAAGGGCAAATCATGGGTATTCGGTCAAAAAGCGACGGCTCGGACTGTTCAATTGCTTAAAGGCCGGCTGCCAGATACTTGCACCATATATGGTGGAGAAAACTTCATCTGTGCACGTTGCGAACTAATAGTCGGTAAGTCGCTAGTCTTTCTCAATCGTGACGAGGAGCGGCTGATCGGCAGCAATTGGCACTTAAGTATTCGACCAATCAAGAACGAACAACTTGATTGGCTGGAGAGTGACAGCATAAACCTTAAGCCGGCAAACCTAAGCATTGTCATTGGCGAGATCAAAAAAGAGTTGGGAGACGATCCTCAACTTGAAAGGCTGAAAGGTTCACTGAAGGAATTGAGTCAGGCTCAGGCTCTAACTGATAGCGGTTCTGCTGAAGCCAAGTCGCCTTCGACTTACAGAAAAGCCGTTCGCGGTCTC
>CAYTDR010000434.1:0-6819 GCA_964436185.1 uncultured Candidatus Obscuribacterales bacterium
CGTTGTGGGCGACATCTGCGCTTCAACATTTGAGAGATCGCGGGTTGACTGGTGCCCATGCGGCTAGCGAGTTCTGTTTGGGTGATCGCCTTCAAATCCATAAACTCAGATACGTGCTTCCAAAATGCTTCTTCCTGCGAATTGAGCTTATCGATAACTTGCTCAACACCTGGATTGCTCGCCGCCACGCGACGTTCTAGTTCATCAATGTCAATTTCGGATCGACGCGCCGATTCACAAAAGTCAAAAACGTGCCGAATCGTGCTCGATGCGTATTGCTTCTCCTCCGCTGTTGAGGAGGGATTGTCAATAATTCGAAGCATGTCGAGCGTCGTTTTTTTCACTCTTTGAATTACGATTTTCCAGTCGAGTGATTCGTTCTGAAGATTGCTCATCTTATCGTCTGTTCTCTTGCCAGTTCGGGATACTCAAACTCTCTTGTCACTCAGCTCTTTCCATCAACCAACTTCTTTCGAACTTGCAACATTTTGACGAAGTCGTCGGACAAATGTTCAGTATCTCGGCGCGTTCCGATGATCCATATTCGACCATCGGGTACGAACAAAACATCCTCAAAGAAGGCGAGTTTCAGACCACACGCGTATCCAAAACAGTCTGTCACGCACAATTCAAAAATCCCTGTTTCAGCAACGGGTACCACGCTCAAGTCCAAAACCTGACCGCTGCCGCGAGTCCAGACCTTAAGCTTTTGCGCATGCCGGATTACGGCAAGCCGCGATTCCGTACGGGGGAGAAGTCCCTCCAAATCCCTAGCCGCAGCCCTGCAAACCGTTACCGTGCGATCTTGCTCCACAATCGCTCCAAGATGCCTTGACTTACATCGTCACAGGTATAACACTAGTATAACACAACTTGTAAAGTCAAGCATGGATATTCAGATTCTAATCTCCAAATCTTGCCGACTTGGCCGTTGTACTGCACAAATAAATAAAAATATGGATTTATTTGTTACCGCCCAGTCAATTCGAGATTGGGCTGACACTTTGGACGCCAGAAGCAATCTACCGCACATCGTCCGTAGGTTAGTCTCAGCAACGACTGGTGGCGTCGTAGAAATTGACTTCCCGGCTCACGAGTCAACACAACGGCCCGGTTTTGACGGAGTTGTCGAGTGCAAGGTTGGAAATAGTTGGGTACCTGTTGGTCGGTCGGTTTGGGAGCTTAGCGCCGAAGACGGAGTTTCAGCCAAAGCTGATCGTGACTTCAAAAAAAGAACTCAGAAGACTCCCGAAGCTGAGCAACGAAGGTGCTTTTACATCTTTCTCACGCCGCGTCGGTTCAATTCAAAGCGCATATGGGCCGAGCAGAAAACGACCGAAGGTCAATGGCTCGGAATTCGCGCTTACGATGCTGACGACCTTGAGCAATGGATTGAGATGGCACCTCCTGGTTTGATTGCCTGGTGCGGACGTCAAATCGGTTCTCGCCCTTTTGGAATTGACTACATTGGTCAGCACTGGTCAAGCATAGCCAACGTCGGTGAATATCAGTTGGTGCCTCAAGTCTTCCTCGCCGGTCGAGAGAAGAGTGTGGAGAAAGTTGAGCAGTGGTTGACCAGCGAGCCAAGAGTGCTTCGAATTGACAGTAGATCGCCGACCGAGGTTGTTGACTTCTTTTGTGCCACAGTTGCGGCGATGCAGGATGAAGGACGAATTGCAACTGAATCGCGTGCGATTCTCATTCACGATCTAGATGACTGGCACGTGCTCCGCGATTCGTCAGTGCGCGCAATCTTGATAGTCGATCCGAAACTTGAGTTGCCAACCGAGCAGTTAACTCGAGCCGTCTCAAACGGTCATCACGTGTTGGTTGCATCAGAGCCGACTTTTTTTGCTGGGAATCGCGATACAGCACTTGAAAGGGCAAAACAGTTTGAGCTGACAAAGGCGCTCGAACAATCTGGTTATGGGCCAGCAAAGGCGGAGCAGTACGCACGCGCTGCCGGAGGCAGCCTGGCAATCCTAAGGCAACAATTGATTCCGCCTGAATCAAAGCGGTTTCCAGAATGGGCTGCAGGTGTTTCGTCAGAAGTGGTCACTGCCTGCTTGTTGCTCGGTGGCTGGGAAAGTATCGACTCTGACCAATCCGCGTTTGAGGAGATTGCTGGGCGGGACTATGGCTCGTGCCAGACCGAGTTACAACGCATGGCCAATTCCAAGGAGCCGCTGCTGCTGCATGCTCTTGGAAAGTGGCGGTTGATTTCTAAGGATCACGCTTGGTCGCTATTTGAAGACCGGGTCTCCCCGCATGCTTTGCAGCGATTTGAGCCAATCGCTCGAGATATCTTAGTCGATGATGATCCTCGATATACGCTGCCGGAGGGTGAAAGATTCTACGCGAATCTGCGGGGGCACGTACCGACTTATTCGGAATCGCTTAAGAAGCACGTGACAGAAACGCTGGCGTTTTTGGGCGCATTCGGATCTCGATTCACGGCGGCCTCGTCGGTAGACATTTCAGCGACCGTTAATCGAGTAGTTGCGGAAGTTCTGTCACCAACTTGTACGTGGCATCGATGGGCGTCGCTTGGTGCGCGTTTGGCCTTGCTTGCAGAAGCGAGTCCCGCAAGCTTCTTGCGCGCAGTAAGGGAAGACCTCGACAAACAAACACCCGAATTGGTGAAGCTCCTGATGGCAGTCGAGAAATCAATCTTTGGCAGATGTAATCATGCGGGACTACTGTGGGCGTTAGAAGGACTTGCATGGCCACGACGATACTTGGGTGAAGTAGTGGAGCATCTAGTCGTTCTAGCGGCACACGATGAAGTGGTGCCAAGCAACATGATGAATCGGCCGAAAAACAGCATTCGCGAGATTCTTTCATACTGGATGCCCCACACAACCGCGAATGTTGACGAGCGTATTCAAGTCCTCGACCTCCTTATTCGACGAGATCGCCGAGTCGCCTGGAACCTGCTGCTTGAACTGCTACCAGAGGCACACGGCGGGTTCTCTCACCCCACCCACAAGCCGTATTGGCGCGACTGGGCCGACGAATGGGAGAGAGGAGTGACAATTGCGGATTCGACTAAGTTCGTAACAGCTGTAGCTGAACGCATTCTCGATCAAGTAGGCAGCGAAATCTCTCGATGGGCTGACTTGTTTGGAAAGCTCGACCTCTTGCCATACACCGTTCGAGACCGACTGGTGGAAGCAGTAAAATCATTTGCCGCCTCCGATATCGAGGAAGCAGATCGTCGTCTCTTGTCAGAAGAGTTGTCGCGACAGGTGAACCGACACCGCCAATACGGTGACGCGGAATGGTCACTTCCAAAGGATGTGGTCGATGAACTGGATAGTGCGTTAGAACTGTTGAAACCTAAGAGTTCTATTCTTCGCAATGCGTCGTTGTTTGATCAATGGCCTGAGAAGTACCTGGATCGCGAAGGTGGTTATGCAGAGAATCAAAAACTGCTCGATATCGCGCGTCAGGAGGCGATTAAGAGCATTCTTGATGAGTACGGATTTGAAGGGATTGAAGCGCTCGTTGAACAAGCCGGGTCGCCAGCCAATGTCGGTCATGCATTATCAGTCGCGACGCATGACCAGTATCTTGAAAAGATTATTCCTTCTCGACTAGAAGGTGAGCAAAAGGATCTCGACTTCGCTGGAGGGTTCATTTGGAATCGCTATTGGACAGACGGCTGGACCTGGGGCGATGCAACCCTGCCACATTGTAACTCGGACAGGGCGAAAGCGAGATTCCTCACTGCGTTGCCATTTTCACGAGACACTTGGATTCGAGTAGAGCGAGAATCAAACGAAACTTCGCAACTGTATTGGTCGAAGTGTCGGGCTCAGAACTCGGAAATGAATTCAGCGGACGTAAAACGAGCAGTTGAATCGCTCGTCGCACACGGGCGCTCATGGTCTGCAGTTGATATCTTATCGATGGCACTTTACAACGAGACTGAACTGGAAGCGGAAACGCTGCTTAAGCCGCTAGAGTCACTATCGCTCAACGAGTCAGAGGATTGCGATGCGAGACTCGGTCGAAATGATGGACATCATCTAGTTCAGATCATCGAAGCATTGCAAAAGCGCTCTGATGTTGATGAATCACGGCTTCTAAGGATCGAGTGGACTTACTTGCGATTGCTTGATCGCCACAACAGCGCGTCGCCCCGAACACTTGAGCACAAGTTGTCGACATCGCCAGAGTTCTTTATTGAAGTCCTTTGCTCATGCTTTCGTCCCCACGATCACGCCGAAAACGAAACCAAAGAATTGAGTCAAGAAACCAAATATATGGCGGAGCAAGGTTTTCGCTTGCTGCACGACTGGGGCCGCGTTCCAGGCACAGTCGAGGATCAGTCGATTCACGAAGGTGAATTACGGAATTGGTGCAACGAAGCGCGTCGACTTGCTCACAGTTGTGGTCGACTCGAAGTATGCGACAATTACATTGGACAAGTATTTGCAAAATCTAGGCTAACCGATGAGAACGGAAGCTGGCCGTGTGCCTCGATACGCGTTGTTGCGAGCGAAATCAAGACCGAGTCTCTTGAGAGTGGCCTTTATTGTGGCATCATGAATCTTCGTGAAGCTGGGTTTCGTGGGCCTAGTGGAGACCAAGAGCGAAAGCTTGAGGCAGATTTTCGTGGCCGAGCCGAAAAGATTCGGTTCGATTCACCATTCATCTCTGACATTCTGGAATCAGTCGCAGACAGCTACAGCAGGGAGGCTCATCGCTGGGATGAAATCGAGCGAAGCGAGGACTAGCCTTTCTGTTGAGAAACCTCTCAACATGGAGCAGTTAGGTAAGAACCGGAGTAATGCCTGCAACAGCCGGGAGACGCGGCTTCGCGAGGTCGTACAACGGAAACTGGAAATAGAATTCATCTAGATACATCCGTCTGCATTCTCCCCTTCGGTTCCGTAGACTGCCACTCGATCGACGCAACGTCCTGCAAGCAGCAGACGTTAGGCGATGAGCCCAAATCGGCTTGCACTCCGGCTTGCACAAACCACGATCCTGGTCTGGCAAGAGTTGTCGCGGCTTGGCCCAATTTGGCAACCGAGATCCGCGTTGCCCTGCTGGCAATCGTCGACGCCACGATCGCTGCAAAACAAAGTGCGGGAGGTGTGCGATGAGCAGGGTCACCACCCAATCACAGAATCAAAAGTGCAAGCGGATCCCGTTGAGCGTTTGGGAACTTCCTAGTTTGCTCCGGTCTGTGCATCACTATCGGAAGTCTGATCCAAGAAAGTGTCGCGAGCGACCGCACTATCGAGCCATTCTGGCATTTGTGCATCGCAATCGAATGGCAGTAGCCTCGCAAATCCAGCGACGCTTCGCGAAATACTTGCCTTCCGATCGAACCGCACGGCGACATCTCGCCGAAATGGAATCGCTCGGCTTCCTGAGCGTTGTTGAGACGAACAACGTCTCGCCGCTCTGGCCGAAAGTCTATTTCGTCACCAGTAGGGGATTGGCACGTCTAAAGAAAGCCCTGAATGAACAAGGCCAGGAATGGTCAGAAACAGTCCGGGATCGGCGACGGTCTGATGGTGTGTCGGCTCAACATATTCTCCATGAGGTTATGACGACTGAATTCTTGCTGCTCGCTTCGGAAGCGACTCAAGCCAGCAATGATCTGGAAATCTTGACGATCCAGCGTCGCTCGCTCGCCAAACATGATGCGTTCAAAGTGATCGTTGGCGGCCAATCGACCCGACTTCAGCCAGATGGAATGTTTCTATACCGGCAACAGGAGAAGGGGATGATGGCCTGCTTCGTGGAAATGGACTTGGACTCCATGAGCTTGAAACAGATGTCCGCAAAGTTTCGGCGATATCAAGCTTGGGCGGAATCGCCGGTAGGGAACTCGTATGTGAAAGCCCTCTATGGACGACATGGAGCCACCGCTCCGTCTGCGGCATTTCGAATTCTGATGGTTGTCAGCAGTCGAGACCGTCAGACCGAACATCAGCGACTGACTCGGCTCGTTGCACTTGCTGGGAAACTTCCCAGTGAAATCCGGAATCGGATTTGGCTCACCACGGTTTCAGATATCCATACAAAAGGCGGACCAAGCCCGTTATTTATGGCTCCGATTTGGCGACGACCACGTGACGGTTTGAATGCTCAAGTGGGTCATAGGTGGACGATCCTCTCGACGGCCTGACGCCGGTCGACAGCCTCGACTTCGTCATTCATCTTCGAACGACGGCGAAGTTTCTACACGGGACGAGGGATTTCATTCTGCCTCGGCAGGGAAGCGGCAGGCAAATCTTCCCCGAAGAAGGGCGATTGTCAGAGTCAGCCGTCGTTCATCGACAGAATTTCAGTTTCTGTCTTGTATTGACGCAATTGACGGCATAGCCTAGCGACTTATGTCGCGCGGCTAAAAACGGCGAGAAAACCTATGATAGGCAGAGTGATTCTGCTCATTTGATTATTATTCCACAAGATTCATCGAATGGCTCAAGAATTGGAAAAACCTGACGACCGCGTCCTCGAGTACGCTCGCGCTGTCGAGGACTTACACCATCAGCTTCGGTCACCGATGATTCAAGCATATCAACAAGCACAGGTTGCCTTACAGTCGCTGAACGGTGTCCCCAATGCTGATGACGCTCGTCGGGAAGTCGGCCGCGTTGTCGCCCTGCTTGCGAAAGTCAGCGGAACCATGCTCAATTCGCAATTATTTGCCAAACTATCGCAGGGCAAATCCATAGATTTACATCCGACACCAATGGGGGAACGTGAGCTGCTTCGCACTATAAATGAAGCACTGAATGATATGGGGCATTTGCTCACACGCAACGTGAATATTCGATTCGTCTCGCTCGTTCA
>CAYTDR010000435.1:0-6812 GCA_964436185.1 uncultured Candidatus Obscuribacterales bacterium
CGAATCTAAGACGATGCTGAAACCGTTTTCTTCAAGAAGTCTTCCCCCGTATCCGGATGAATAATACTAATGCGAACCTGCTCGTTCGGATTAAGCTGTTCGATCGATTCAATTACTGATGGAACCAAGATCGCTTTCTCGCACAGTTTCAAAAACTGCGTGGTGACGAGGTTGCGGTCAGGCTCGGCCTCATAGACAGCCTTCATTTGCGCACCTAGCTTTGCAGCCTCCGTCCACGAAAAGAGTTGCCTCGAGAAATTATAGAAGCGCCACGCGGCAATCTCGTGTGCATCGTTGAGTATCTGGGTATGCTTGAGCTCTGCTGCAGTGAGCGCGGATAGCTCTAGCAGTCCGTTCCATGGGTAGCAGCCAAGATCGAACATAACTATGGGATCTGGTTTTACACTGTCCTGAAATTCCTTAACTGCCAAAACGATTAGTTTTGTCAGACTTGCGGTCCAGTTCGTTTGGTCTTCTTGTTGCATTCTAATCCTGCCGTTCTCTTTTTATGGATATCAATCAATGGGTAGCATAACAGTCTGCGCTAGACATCTTTTCCGGGGTCGTCTAAACTCGATTTATGCATTTTTGAGTGAATATTCATGCATAAGGGCGAATCCAAAACCTCAGTCCGAGCGGGGCTATTTCAGTAACTTTGTGAGAAGTTTGATTAAATATTACCCGAAACTGTTGAATAAAAATGCGATGGCGGTGTATTATTATGCAATCACGTACTGATCGGCACGAGAAAATTCTGGAGTTGATCTCCAGAGTCGAAATCGGGACCCAAGCAGACTTAGAACAAGCGCTCGAGAAATCAGGATTTAAGGTTACTCAAGCGACGCTGTCCCGAGATATAAGAGAGTTAGGGCTGGTCAAGATTGCAAGTGGAGGAAGCTACCGTTATGCTCATCGTCAGAACATATCGACAAACCAGTCGACGACGACGACGCATGCGTCGCTTGCGCGCGTGAAGCGCTTTATACGAAATATCGATTGGTCAGGAAACACAGTTGTAGTAATAACCGATAGCGGCGCCGCCGCTCACGTAGCAGAAGCAATAGATCAGCTCAACATAAAAACAGTGCTAGGAACTATAGCTGGTGACAACACGATATTCATCGTAGCAAGACGAACCATCAATGCAGCGAAACTAGTAGATCAGCTGCAGTCGTTAATCGGATAAGAGAACACACTCAAGAAGAGTTTAGAGGGATTGAAAATGAAGAAGATTTTGCTTGCCTATAGTGGCGGGTTGGACACATCGTGCATTCTTACCTGGTTGAAAGAAACATACAATGTACCTATCGTGGCGTACTGTGCCAATGTCGGACAAGATGAGGATTTCGATAAGGTAGTAGAGAAAGCCATCGCTACTGGTGCTGAAAAATGCATCATCGATAATTTGTGCCAGGACTTCGTCGAGAACTATATATATGAGTCGATCAAGGCAAATGGTGTTTACGAAGGCTCGTATTTGATGGGAACATCGTTGGCTCGCCCATGCATCGCACAGGGAATGATTACTGCTGCCCTCAAAGAAGGCTGCGATGCAATCGCCCATGGTGCCACTGGCAAAGGCAACGATCAAGTGCGTTTCGAGCTGGCGATCAAAGCGTTGGCCCCGCAAATCACTGTCATAGCACCATGGCGTGAGTGGGACTTCACGTCGAGAACCGACCTGATCGAATATGCGAAGAAGCATGGAATTCCTGTTCCCGTAACTGCGGAAAAACCATACTCGATGGATGCAAACATCATGCACATCAGCTATGAAGGCGGCATTCTGGAAGATCCTGCGCAGGTTCCTCCTGATGATATTTACCTCTGGACGACCAACCCCGAGCAGGCACCCGACAAATCCGAAATAGTCGAGATCGAGTTCATCTGCGGCGTTCCCGTGGCAATCAACGGAAAGAAACTCGGTCCAGTCGATTTGCTGAAGACAATCAACGAGCTGGGCGCGAAGCACGGTATCGGCAGAGTTGACCTGGTAGAGAATCGCTTCATTGGTATCAAATCCAGAGGCGTGTATGAAACTCCCGGCGTAACCTTGTTGATGCAAGCACACCAGGCAGTCGAAGCCCTGACGCTCGACCGTGAGGTTCATCATATGAAGGAAACCTGGTCGCTCAAGTTTGCCGAGCTTGTCTATAACGGCTTCTGGTTTGCACCAGAGATGGGGCTGATCAAGAAGTTCATCGACTCCACCCAGTCCACCGTGACTGGTTGGGTCAAGCTGAAGCTGTACAAGGGTGGTTCCATCGTACTGGGAAGAGGCTCTGCCAGCAGCTTGTATGATGCCAAAATGTCGAGCTTCGAAGCGATGGGTACTTTCGACAAGTCCGATTCGGGCGGCTTCATCAACGTCAACGGTCTCAGATTGTCTGCATGGAACAAGTGTCATGAAAGTATTAAGAAAAGCCTTCAGCCGTCCTCTTGATCCGGTAATCACGGAGTTCGTCAACTCAATCGATGCTGACGCGCACCTTGCCACAGCCGACATCAAGGGCAGTATGGGGCATGTAAAAATGCTCGTCGAAGTCGGCTTGCTGACCGGCGAGCAAGGCGATAAGCTCCTTCAGGGCTTGACCTCTCTGAAGGAGCAAGCGGAAGCTGGTGAGCTGAAGCTGGAAGCTGAATACGAAGACGTTCATATGAATGTCGAGCATAAGCTGGGCGAATTGATCGGAACTGTCGCGCAGTCGCTGCATACGGCGAGAAGCAGGAACGATCAGGTGGCGCTGGACTTTCGTCTCTATGTGATTGAGCAGATTGAAACGATCTCCAATTCACTCGAGAAGCTGATTGTTGAACTTGCCACCAAGGGGCAAGAGTTCAGTGATGTAGTCATGCCAGGCTATACTCACTTGCAGAGAGCGCAGCCGGTTGCGTTTGCACATGTGATGCACGCATTTATCGAGATGTTCACTCGCGATCTCGATCGATTCAAAGACGCGAAGAAAAGAGTCGCTATATCTCCATTGGGGGCTGGCGCGCTTGCCGGTTCGTCTTTGCCGATCTCGCCGGCGTTTTCCTCCGATGCGCTTGGTCTCAGTGGCACATTTGCGAATTCGATGGATGCAGTCAGCGATAGGGACTTTGCCGCTGAGTTTGTATTCGACTGCTCACTGACTGCGGTGCACCTGTCTCAAATTGCAGAGACGTTCATTATATGGAGCACCACCGAGTTCAACTTCGTGCAGTTTTCCGATGCGGTGACTACCACGTCCAGCCTGATGCCGCAAAAGAAGAATCCCGATCCGGTTGAGCTCGTTCGCGCCAAGGTGGGGAGCATATCTGGTGACCTGGTCAATCTGATAGTTACACTCAAAGGACTGCCAATCGGGTACAACCGCGATCTACAGGAGACCAAGCCGCCCGTAATCAATTCTGCCACCACCCTGGAACAATGTTTGAGGGCGCTCACGGTCGTAGTTAAGGAGATGAGCGTAAATCAGGATAAGACGAACGCCGCGGCTTCTGATCCTGAGCTTATGGCGACGGACCTGGTTGAATACCTGGTGAATAAGTCCGTTCCGTTTCGATCAGCTCACGAGATTGTGGCATCGATCGTGGCTTGCGCCCGTGAGGAGTCGATTTTGTTGACCAGCCTACCATTGGAGACATACAGGGAGTTCTGCGATCAGTTCGACCAGGATCTTTTCGACATTTTTGACCCCAATCAATCCGCCAACGCCAAAACAAGTCCAGGAGGAGCAGCCTGCAAGAACGCCCAGGCGGCGCTTAAGAAGGCATTGTCAGCGATTCAGAATAAATGAGATAGTTTCTGAGGAGATTCTATATCCATACTAGATGAATAATTGAACGGTCATGTTCTTGCCAGTGTCGCTGCAAACTCAGCGTGCGCTGCACTCTCCAATCCGTTCTTGATGGATTCCATGGCGACTGAATAATTGATATCCAGGATTGCCTGGAGATTGAGCCACAATCCAGGCAGTATCTTCGATCTGTAAAGACCGTCGGAATCCGCTTCCAGTCTCTGGTTCGTGCTTAAGTCGAACCAGAATAACTCTCGAGGTCTCAAGCAAAGCACAATATATTCTCTTACTCCACTCTTTAAGTATCGCTCTCGCTTTGAGTGTAAGTCGATTGCGCTACTGGTGTGCGCGATTTCGAGGACGAATTCAGGAGCCCCTTGAATGTAGTCGTCCTCGGTGTCACCTGACTGTCCACCGTGGGAAGGTCTGATCCGGATCAAAATGTCAGGCTGTAATTCATCCAGGTGCCCCAGTATCACAGTCGCATTGTCACATAACTGCAGACCGGGTGTATTCGCAACATACATCATCAGGACTGAATTCAACCAGGAGTGGTACTCTGCATGCGATTGTTTTAGCGGCGATGCCACGTAGACAACTCCTCCAATCAGCTCTGCCTTAAACCCTTCGGGCATAAGTTGATAAATGCTGTGAAACTCGCTCTGCATCATCGAGTCCCCACTATGCAACTCGAATGGTTGCATGCCATGTGCGTTGTGAAATACTCGAGGTGATGTTTCCACGATTGATCCCAAGTCGACATTCCTATTATAGCCTCTAGGTGTAGCTTGCCGATTTGCGCAAAATTGGCACTGACGCTCGATGAATATTCATGCATAAACAGCGATTATGCATACCCACATATCTGATCGCCGAAACGACCGCAGGTTCGGAAAATAGTTTTGTTAAATTGCTGATACAGGTGTTGCATAATCATGCATGCCTGATGTATGATTATGCAATAATACCGAAAGACCAGCGGGAGACGCTCAGACTCCGAAATCGAAGAACGGGCGAGCGATATCTCCGAAATAGAAGAAAGACTGGTCGATAATTGTAAGTGGAGGGCGCTACGATGCTTATCGTCATAACGAATCGACAAATTAGTCGACGACGACGAAGCATGCGTCGCTTGCGCGCTTAGGCGCAAACAAAGTTTCAATTGGTCCGGCAATTCATCGATAGTGTTCGTGCTCTGATAGTTGAGCGATCGAAAGCCTACTGAGCAAACGACACTATTTGTGGTGACCAAAGAATACAGATCTGTATCGAGCATATGCCTGTTCAACCAATGTTCGTGTTAGAGCGAACGAGTCGTCAGGTTGTTGCATCAAACGGCTGGCAATCAGCCTTACCACAAAGGTCATGGAAGGAGAGACACAATGTTTAATGTTCAACCAGTTTGGCAACCGGTGCTAAAGCTATTGAAAGGCAAAAATCCAAGAACACCAGCCTCCCAGAGAATGGCCCCTCCTGTCGAGGGTGTGTCTCCGCTAACCAGCATCATCGGTGAAAATGCCCTGCGCGGTAAAGATATCATCGGCATTGCTGAGTTGACGACTCCGGAAATACTGCTCATCCTCGATACCGCCATGCTCCTGAAGGCCAACAAGTTCGACGAAACACAGACACTGTTCGCCAAAGGACAGACGCTGGTGATGTTGTTCGAGAAACCTTCGTTGAGAACTCGTGTCACCTTCGAGGCCGGCATGACTCAGTTGGGCGGACATGCCATCTATATGGAAGGCACACTGGATGTGAGAGAGCCGATCAAAGATGTCGGAATGAATCTAGAGCGGTGGGTAGACAGCATCATGGCCCGGACGTTCTCCCACGAGACAATCATCAAGCTTGCTGCCAGCTCCAATATTCCGGTCATCAACGGACTGAGCGACAAAGAGCATCCTTGCCAGGCTCTGGCTGATTTCCAGACGATCATGGAGCACAAAGGCAAAATCAATGGTGTCAACATTGCCTTTATCGGTGATGGCAACAATGTAGCCAATTCGCTTCTTCTCTTAGCCTCCAAAGTTGGTGCCAATTTCTGTATTGCCTGTCCGAAAGGCTACGAGCCGAGCGAAGAGATTTGGAACCTGGCTCTTGAAGCTTGCAAGATCTCCGGCGCCAAGATAAGCATCACTAACGATCCGATCGAAGCTGCTGTGGCTGCTGATGTTGTGTATACCGATGTATGGATCTCGATGGGTGAAGAAGAGCAAACAGAAGAGAAGTCCAAAGACTTCGCCGGCTTCATGGTGACGCCCGAGATCATGAGTTATGCAAAACCGGACAGCATATTTATGCATTGTCTGCCCGCTCATAGAGGATACGAAGTGGACTGTGCCGTCATCGACGGACCCCAGTCGGTAGTTTTCGACCAGGCAGAAAACAGGCTGCATGCGCAAAAAGCACTGCTTTCGTTGATTCTCTAAAGCGTAGAAGGAAGATGGACATGCAGGAAACAATCAGTCTGCCAGCCGAACAGAAAATCAATAATGAGACAGCCAAGATTCGGGTGTCGATCGCCGGTGCTACCGGATATGTTGGACAAGAACTTCTCAGACTCTTGCTTCAACATCCGCAGGTCGAGATCGCATCACTCGGCTCCAGCAGCCATGATGGACAATCTTTTGCAGAACTCTGCCCGCAAATGCGCAAGCAGTGCGAGAAAGTTTTGGCACCGACTGACCTATCGGAACTCTCACAAGAATGCGATGTTCTCTTCCTTGCACTTCCGCATGGAACTTCCGGTGCAACCCTGACCAAGAAAATTGTCGATTCCACAAAGATTATTGACCTCAGTGGCGATTTCAGGCTGCTTAGCGATGCTGAGATCGAAAAGTGGTACGGCAAGGCTCCTGCCGACAAGTCTCTGGTTGGCGAAGCTGTTTATGGATTGCCGGAACTCAATAAGAAGAAGATTTCTGCAAGCAGTTTCATTGCCAATCCTGGTTGTTATGCTACTGCTGCGATCCTTGCTCTTGCACCCATGTTTGTAAATGGCAATCTTGCACCGTTTCTTTCAGCATA
>CAYTDR010000436.1:0-3976 GCA_964436185.1 uncultured Candidatus Obscuribacterales bacterium
TAACGCACAGGTTACCACCCGCGAAATAGCATTTAGCCATGGGAAGCCGCAAACCAAGGAGAACGAAATGGACGACATTACTAACGTAACATCCCATGAGACGGAAACAAATTTTGGAATAGTTGAATCTAGCATGGCCGCATGGAGTCCCCATGAACCTCAAATGTCTGTCTCGCCGTTTAGCCGCGAGCCGGGCGGGATTGACGAGTATGACGGGAGCATGTGGCCAACCCTACCGAACCATGAGACACCTCAGCTTTCCAGCGGACCGGGGTCTGACATTCCGCGACCAACCCAACCGAGCCATGAAAGACCCCAACCTAGGGGTGAGACCGTGAATCCGTCTCAGGGACCTAGTCGGGAATCTATCAGGCAATTAGTAGAAGATGCGATGCGCGGTCTAGCTCAGCCTGGCCCCGCCGGTGGTGACATACATAGCGACTCAGTCCGACCGACTCAGTCCGCTCAGCACAACAACCTGAGAAGACCGGAGAGCCCGTCACATGAAACACCCCAAACTTTGCGTGAGATCTTGAATCCGTCTCAGGGACCTAGTATTGACTCTATAAGGCAGTCAGTAGGAGAAGCGCTCCATCGTCAAGCTCAGACCCGCCCCGCCATGGGCGGTGAAACAAATAACGACTCAGTCAAACCGACTCAGTCCGCTCCGCATAACCTTCTGAGGAAGCCCGAGAGCCCGTCACATACTCCACAGGAATTGAATCGTCTGAGGCAGATCTTAAATCCTTCCTCTACTCAACCGGCGCCGTCTATGACAGATATTCGTTTTCCTTTGTTCGATCTCAGCGAACGTTCAAATCACGATCACGCGTAATCTAGCTTCGCCGCTGGTATTTGACTTGAACGGTTTCGATCGAAATTGAACTGAGAGATTAAGCCAAATTTCCAATGTTGTGAATGCAACCGTCGGCAGCACTGCCAGCTTTTCGCAAAGACTTTTTCAAGCGAAGTTTTCAATTAGTTTTGAGCACTTGCAATCAGACGCATAGATACTCAAGAGTGCGCCAGTGAAAATTCTCTAAAAACGAAAAGTTCGGCAGTACTGTGGACCCTTGTTCAGATGAAAATGACATGTGACACGGCTGCACCTGACCTTCACATCAACCATTATGATCCACATGCTTAACGCAAAAACTCAGGTTCACCGATTTAAATCTGTTTTGGACTCTTCTGCCAGCTCGGTGACAAGCTCTGCCAACTTGTCACTGAAGGCGGTAGCCTTGGTGACAAACCTGCTGGGTCCGAGCTTAAGTTGCTTCTCTTGTTCGATTGAAAGGTCGAGAGTAGTATGAACGATCAGTGGCAACGAGCAGGTAAGCGAGTTCTTCCGTAATTCTGCCACCACTTCTTCTCCAGATATATCAGGAAGTCCTACGTCCAGAATCAGGACTGATGGCTTGCGTTCCGTAATCATTTTGAGAGCTTCTCGACCGCCGGTTGCTGATCGGACGGAACATCCAGCAAGCTTCAACTGAAGGCACATGACTCGATTCAACATATCATCGTCTTCTACGATCAAGACATCCAATTCGAGGCTTGCAAGGCGATCTATCATATTCAATGACTCCTAGGAGGTTCTTTTCTTTGGAAGGTATACGCGGAAAACAGTACCCTCCTTCGGTTGGCTGGCGCATTCAATTTTGCCGCCATGGGCCTCGGCAATTTGCTTACATAAGTAGAGCCCGAGACCGGTGCCACCAGAGTATCGTTTGCCTGCATGACCCTGGGAAAATCGCTTAAATAACAGAGCCTGCTCCTCAAATGAAATACCCGGTCCACTGTCCTCAACTTCGATGACGACGTGATCTCCGGATTCGAAAAGACTAAGTTTGATTGTGCCATCGATCGGAGCGAACTTAAGCGCATTGTCCAGCAAATTCTGCAAAACCCGCTCCAGCCTGTGTATGTCGGCCGTCACCTCAATTTCCTGAAGTACTGTCGTTACCTTAATGTGACGAAGGTTCGCAAGAGGCATCGTTCGATTTACGCATGAAGAAATTAGACCCTTCAGGTCGCAGTCCTGTAGAAATAGTTCGTTGAAGTCTTTCTCCAAGCGATAGACATCAATGAGATTCTCTATCAATTTGAGGACCCCGGAGTTACTCTGAATAAGACACTGAAGGATCTCGCGTTGCTCCTCGGTAAGTTCTCCAATACTGCCTGCAAAGACCATGCTAAGAAGGCGATTTGCACCAATGAGCGGATTTTTCATGTCATGCGTAAGAGTGGCCATGAAATCTTCTCGCTCTTTCATAATCGCCACTAAGCGATGATTCTCCTCTTGTTCCTTTCGATCCGTAACATCGACAACCGTACCCATCATTCGGACGGCACTTCCTTCTTTGTCTTTGAAAGTTTCGCCCTGCGCAGAGATCCAGCGTATAGCATTATCTGAGCTCCTGACGATTCGACACTCCATTCTGTATTGTCCAGTTTCAAGTCCTTTGAGAAAGACATCTCTCACATATTGGCGGTCTTTCGGTAGCACGTAGGTTATGAAAATTTCGAAATTCCACTCTGGCACGAGAACTGAGTGCCCGAAAATTTCATCATGCCGGAGCGAACGCCAAACCGTGTTATTCAAGATGTCTAAATCCCACACACCCACTTCCCCGGCCTTCAAAGCGAGCATCAGTCTTTGTTCAGTGTTTTTCAATTCTCGCTCGGAATGCTTGCGGGCAGAAATGTCGTGCTCAATTGCCGCCGCACCGGTAACATTCCCATTGGTTCTAATCGGCGAGATTGTTTCTGAGACATCCACCATTTTTCCGCCTTTCGTAACCCGAACCGTCTCTTGATGAACTACCTCACCCTTTGCGATTGAAGCTAACATCTCGTTCAATCCATAGGACGCATCAGCAGGAATTATCAATCCGACAGATTGTCCGGTCACTTCCGCTGCTGAGTATCCAAAGAGTCGCTCTGCGGCATTGTTCCAACTCGTGATGGTACCTGAGATGGTTTTCCCGATGATAGCGTCATCAGAACAATCGACGATTGCTGCCAGCTGTGCGTTAACCGACAGTATGTGTTGTCTTGCTACGGCGTAGCCTATCGAGCGGCACAATGTAGTCAAATCGATTTGCCCTTTGAGCAGATAATCTTGAGCGCCGTTTTCGATTGCGTGAATGGCCGTCTCATGGTCTTCCGTCCCAGTCAGGACCACAATGGGCGTTGAAGGAGCTGCTTGGCGTATGCGCTTGACCGTATCGATACCCGTGCTGTCAGGCAAGGATAAATCTAGAAGAATGACCTCAATGTCACCCTCCATCAATCGCCTCAGACCGTTCGCGAGAGTGTCACAGTGTACCAGTGACAGTGTTTGGTGCTTGAGACCATCGAAATGAAATTCGATTAGTTCAACATCGTCAGGATTATCTTCCAGCAATAAAATCGTTTGAACAGGTAATACGTACTTTGTGCCGAGAGTTTGCATAGTCACCTCGAACTAGGCGGCAGTTTTACGACACCGAACCAAAAGTCATCGATTGACTTAACAACTTTTGACAAACCCTGAAGATCCACCGGCTTGCTTATGAAGCAATTGGCATGTAGGTCATAGGACCGTACTATGTCTTCCTCTGCTTGAGACGTAGTCAAGATAACAACCGGAATATGACGTAGCTCCGGATCTTCCTTCATCTCTGAAAGAACTTCTCGACCGTCTTTGCGTGGCATGTTCAGATCAAGTAATACCAAAGACGGTTTCTCTGCAGATTTGTATTTGCCCTCCTTGCGCAAATACTGCATAGCCTCAACGCCGTCATTTACTACGTTAATTGAGTTGGCCAGTTTTGTTCCTTGCAACGCCGCTAAAGTGAACTCTATATCGTCAGCGCTATCATCTACAATCAAGATGTTTATGAGGGTTTCCATTACTTGTCCTCCATGACTGCGGGTAAGGTGAAATAGAAGGTTGAGCCGACACCTGATTCAGACTCAACCCAAATTCGGC
>CAYTDR010000436.1:3986-6808 GCA_964436185.1 uncultured Candidatus Obscuribacterales bacterium
ATCCCATTACCCGGATAGGCTGTTCGAGTGTGTAATCGCTGAAATACTCCGAATATGCGAGGTGTAAACTCCTCTGCTATGCCGATTCCATTATCAGTGATAGAAAATTGCCAAAACGTCCCCTTCCGTTCGGCATCGATATGCAGGACAGGCGGTCTCTCGGGTGCACTAAATTTGATGGCATTTCCAAGAAGATTCTGAAATAGTTGAAGAATTTGAAACGTATCTGCAGCTACCGTGGGCAGTGGCTCACTATCAATCCTTACTTTTTTCTCGCGAATGCTACCGTCGAGATTTTTTTTGCAAACCGAGAGAATCTTATTGCAGTCGACTGAGTTCAGTTCTTGCGGTTTGGTCTGAATTCGAGAATAGTCGAGCAGATCATTAATTTGGGTTTGCATTCTAATGATCCCATCTTTAATTTTCGACAAGTAACGGGTTGATTTCTCGTCCAGGCTTTCGCCGAGCTGCTGAGCCAACATGTCAGAGAAACCAGAAATTGATCTCAGCGGTTCTTGCAGATCATGAGCGGCTACGGCGGCAAATTGTTGTAGGGCCGCATTAGAACGGGCTACTTCATCTGCTAGCTTTTTCCGTTCGGTAATATCTTGAATGAGCAATATGGCACCCTCGATTTCTCCCGTCGAGCTTGTCAACGGTCGGAAACCAATGGAGCACCAGAAAAAACGACTTGATGCTAATTGGTTACGTATAAGCAATATCATTGTCGCCTCTTCGCCTGAAATTGCTCTTACCACGGGTGACTGTATAGTTGGACAAGACGATCCATCCGGCAGATATAATCCAAAATGATGGGTCCAGTCAGCAATTGCGACTTGCTCGACTCCGATTCCAAGCAATCTTGCGGCCGCTGCATTTGAAAGTAAGACCACGCCGTTTCGATCCAACGCTACAACACCCAACCCAATACTGGCGAACATAGACTCTATAACTTCCGATTGAATCAACTTCGAGCTTGACAACGCGCGCACCTTGCAAAAGAGGATCCAGCCAGTACCCACGGAGCTTTCTCGTGACTTAATGGCTTCAGGCGTAGTCCGCTGTTGAAAAAATATGCGAACCAAACCCTTTTCTCGACTGGCTGTAGGGAATTGGAAGAAAGCTGACATGTCCTACATTTGCAGCTGTCATCCTGATGCGACTCACCAGCACCCCCCAAGATAAATCGCAGTATACCTACATGATGACACCAAAGGAGGCAAAGGAGTATCACTTTTCAAATCTTGCCCAGGCATGCTAAATTCGCCGTGATCGGAATTTACCTCGCGACGTCTTTCAAATACACAGTCACAGCCAATGGTCCTACACATGGGAAACTGCGTATAGCCATGGGAAAGATCAAGCATGACAGGAACTAGTTGCTATGAAATACAGCTAGTGCTGTCGCATGAAAAGCCGAAAACCGATGGTGTAACTTAGTGACCCAGTAAGTCCTCCGTTGTTGACGAGAATGAAACCGAGCAGTATGGGCTCAAACAGCTTCTTGAGAAATTTGACTATGATTCGCAGGTGGTTTCCTTCGGTGAAGAGGCCATCACAGCACTAGGAATTACTAATTACGCAGCAATCTTAATGGATGGAAGTTTGCCAGGCATTGATGGATACGAGTGCGTCAAGCGCATCAGACGCATTGAATTGCCTACAGCAGACGAACGCCGGTTATCGCTCTAACAGCCAGGACAATGGAAAGCGATCGCGAAGAGTGTCTGGCGGCGAGCACGGACCATGATGTAAAGTTGCGTCTCTTCTCCTTTGCCTTTGTCAAGCGTAGAACATCGGCAATGGACCTGTGCATCATAGATGGTGCTTGCGTTCCGCCCAGATCGCTAAAGTCAATACACCTCAATCGGAATCCACGTTTATGAGAGTAATTGACTGGGTTGCCATGAACGCATACGGTAATATGGAGACCTCAGAATTGTCCAGACTCATTTTTAGGCACCCATTAAAATGCGAAAGACGATCCATGCTGTGGTATCAGGAGTGCTCTGCACTTCTGTGGGAACTGCTTTCGCACAGTCGGATGCCAGTCAGCCAGATACGTCTGCTAGCATTGCAAATTCAGCAAAGAAGAGCAAAAAGTCGACCAAGAAGAAGCCGGGTATTCTCAGGCGTATGCTCGAGCCTGTTACTGAGTTGCAGACTCAAAGCATCAAATTGCAAGAGCAAATTATTAGACTCGAACGACCGCTCGAGAGCCTTCATCCGCCGGTTATCGAGCTTTCCGGCCGTGTATTGTCTGTAGATGGGCAATTGTCCAGGCTGCAGAATAACATTGCTGGTGTTAAAGAAGAGCTTGTTCGTGTCCGCTCCGATATAAAAACTGTCTGTGAGCAACTGAGTAACTTACAGAAGCCGATTGGTTCCCTTCAAGATCCTCTGACGAGACTTCACAAGCCTGTTTCTGACCTTGCAGCACCAATTTCCAAGTTGCAGCTTGAGGTGACAGATTTCAAAGATCAGTTTGGCGATCTCAAAAAACAGATGACGCGATTGGAAAAACCACTCGTGGAGGTTAACGGACAAGTCGCTAGGTTGGAGCAACCACTCAACCAGCTTGCTAAGCCTATTGTCACCTTTCATGAAGAAGTTGTCGAACTGAAATCACAGTTGAGTGAGTTGATTGCGACGGTCAAAACAATGACCTCTTACATCCTTTTTGCCACAGTTTGTCTTGGCAGTTTACTCTTGATAGCTTCGCTGGTTGGGACTGTGCTCACTTGGAACACACTACGGCGAGGTCTGTTTCGCTCAAAAGAGAGCGAACTTCTTGCCCGAGCTCGTATCGATGAACAGCAGCT
>CAYTDR010000437.1:0-6805 GCA_964436185.1 uncultured Candidatus Obscuribacterales bacterium
GATGTTCTCTCCAAACACGCGCTCTCCGACCTTGTCCAGAAGCGATGAGCGTTTATCTAGATGGCTGGTGGCGCTGAAGTCCCAGAGCAGGTAGCCGAGCATGTCGAGGGCGGCGGAATGTTCGAGTATTACCGTGTAAGGTCCTGGCTCAATCTCTTCCGGGCTGCTCGATCTTTTCGCTTTGTCGGCAGCCGACAGACCCATCTTCTCTGCGTCTACCATGCGGTATAGCGGACCCTGTGCTTTTGCCCAACCTGATGAATCGGGCGTGGTCATTGTCAGAGAGCATTCCAGATGAGAGCGGGTGTGGAAGCGAAAAAGCCCGTTGGAGTTACCGACGGCTTCGCTGATTCTTCCGTTGGCATAAACGCCGGCGCTCTTCATGCCTTCCTTTTCGGCTATCGAGATGACTGTTTTTATTGCTCGAGCACGATCGTCAGGTGTGAGCTGAAGAACCTGATCGTCTACTCTTTTCATCAATTCTTTGCGAGCACTGTCGGTGGCATCCGCGAGACCTGGCAGAAGCTCGTCTTCTTCCACGAAGCTCACCTTTCTGATCGACCTGTCTACAAGATCCCTGACGCCTTTAGAGGTGGTGTCATCCGTGTCCAGTCGGATCTGTCTTCCCTGTAACAAAACTCGCACAGAGACACGTTCTGTGCTTGGCGATTGGTTCTGTGTCATTTCGTTGTTGGCGAAACGTGAGGTGGCTACGTCAGTGGCAACGATGGAGACCTCGATGCCATCCACCCGCTTGCCGGCATGCGCTACTGCCGTGTCGACAATCTGTTGTGCCTTTTTCTTCGTGATCATCGTCCATTCCCTTGTTTTGCGTGGGCAATGCCTATCTGTACGTTGCGGAAACGCGCCGGCGAAGCGCCATGGCCCGTGTACATCGTCTGACAGGGCTGACCTTTTCCGCAGTTCGGCTCTCCCCATTCGACATAGTCGGAGTCACCGCATATGGCGTCACATGAATTCCAGAACTCGGGTGTTATACCACTGTAGCTCGGATTCTTGAGGATGCCGGCACGTTTTCCATTCTTGATCTCCCAGGCGATCTCTGTGGAGAACTGGAAGTTGAAACGCAGTTGATCTATCGACCAGGATTTGTTGGTCTCCATGAGAATTCCGTCTTCAGTATCGGCAATCAAATCGTCTAAAGTACCTGCATTGCCTGGCACCAGCGAAATATTCGTCATACGAATGATCGGTGTGAAGTTCCAGCCTTGAGCACGCATGGCGCCGCCCGAGCGTTCCAGCCCGATCTTGCCTGCCGTTTCTCTGGAGCTGAGATAGCCGCGGAAGACACCGTCTTTGACCAGATCCACGCGCTGCGCGCAGACGCCTTCATCATCGAAACCGAAGGTTCCGAGAGCACCTTTTGCTGTTGCATCGGCGACCAGGTTGACGATCGGTGAGCCGTACTGAAGGCTGCCTACCAGATTGGGCGTGAGGAAGGAAGCGCCGGCGAAGTTGATCTCTTCGCCGAGGGCGCGGTCGAGTTCGCTTGGATGCCCGCACGATTCGTGCACTTGCAAACCGAGTTGTGAGGCGCCGACAATCAAGTCTTTCTTCTCCATCGGACACTGAGGCGCCGACAAGAGAGCAACCGCTTCTTCTGCAATTCTTTGAGCGTTGCCTGGAAGGTCCCAGTCACGCACCATTTCGAACCCTGCCTGGCAATACTGCCCGACATGTTTGGGATAAGAACGGCGTTGCTGCTCGTTTGCATTTGTCGCGTACGCTTCGATACAGCAACCTGACCTGATTAAAGTCTGCTTGATCAGCGAAAATTGCGTCGAGGCGAAGTACTTTTCCTCCTTGACGAAGGACATGCGACCCTGAGCCAGTGTGACACCTTTGACGGCGAGCATTTTCTCCGCGCTGTCGAACAGGATGCCGAGCTTCTCCTCTTCAGAAACAATAAAGGGATCGAAGAGGTAAGGAGAGACCCAGGTGACGTTATAGACAGGCTCATCAGCGAGTTCTACAGGCTGCTTCATACACATGGCACTCGCTTGAGCGACCTCAACAGCGCGTTTTGCTGTCTTTGCCAGGGCTTGTTTGCTCAATATGGAAGTGCAAGCGAATCCCCAACCTCCGTTTACAAGAACGCGAATTCCAGCGCCTCTTGTAGTCCCCTGGTTGAAGCCGGCGACGAGCATGTTTTTCGTCTGGATGTGCTCGTAAATTTCGTTAGAGATTCGGATATCGGCATAGTCAGCTCCCGCCAGCTTAGCCGCTTCCAGTGCGTATACCAGTAACGGTTCCACTATATTTTCCCCGCTAGTCGAATATCAGAAGCATTATTAGACCATGAAACGGCGTTTAACTACCTGAACTCCGGCAGGCGTGGAGAAGATGATTTACGAAATAGGCAATTTCTTACAAGCGCTGCAAGCCAAGAGGGATGTGAGTGAAAGCGGCTCGCGTGAGAGTGTGAATGAACGATCGAGCGCCGCGAACGTCGCGAAACGGCGACTGATGCTCATCTATCTATACGGTGCGCTACCGGAAATTCTTGTCCAGGCGCCGGAACTCGGGACCTTACAACAGATCGTCGTCGTATTCATCATCGTCGTCGGATGCGGGGCTGTGGATTGTCCAGTCTAAGTCGATCTTGGTTTCTAGCGGGGAGTTTGCTAGACCGGAGAGGAAGCTAGTTGCTCCCTGGACGCCGAAATAGGGAGCGAAGCTCATGCTCTGTCCGGGATCTGTGTATGGATTCCTGAGGAGGTCGGTGGGTGGGCGAGGAGAGGCGAATACGGATGGTGCGTCGTCCAGATCCTCGTCATCGAGTGACTCGTCACCGTCAGACTCTGACTCGGGAAGAGCCTTGTCCATGTTTTTCCGGATTCTGTAGAAGTCTGCATCTACTTGATACATCCAGCATTTGACCCGGTCGGCCCAGATCACCATATCGATGATGGCTTGTGAAATATCCGGATTGTCTTGCTTCAGGCGAGCAACCACCCAGGCGGGTAGATCTACCTGATCGACGGTTTCATCCGCATACTTGACGATTACTTCAGCGAGCCCGTCAGCAAGCCAGGATGCGATGGTGTTAACAAACTGAATCTTGGTCAGATTCATGTCGCCAAGTGCTTCTCGAAGAGTTCTTCGACCATCGAGCTTTTCCAGGCCTGGCATGGCCATAACCTCTCTGGCGAAACTAATCGCAGAGCCGGTGGGAATTAGAATGCTGCGAGGCGTGATGCCGTGCTCGTCCAGATAGCGTTTTTTGCGCGCGTACTCGATACCTTCTTTCAGCAATCGTTCTAATGAATAGTTAGGATCGCTGGGATCGATTGTCTTGGGAAAGTTCGCATCCTCTTCTTCTTCGAATGAAAACGTTCCATGCGACCACAAGAAGAGCTCCATCAGCGCATCGAGCCCGTCCATCGCCTCGGACTCCACATGCACCGGTGAACCTTGTTCGATGAAAACCACGACAACGCGCGCGCCCTGGACGATGGTGATCTTTCCGGTCAATCCGCCGGTCTTCACCAGTTGCAGCAGGTTGGGGAGATTTACCTTGGAAAGTTCGCCGGATAACTGCACGTTTGACCTGTTTTAATACTAAATCGAAAACTGTTTTGAACGATAAAGCTCGCCGAGTCAATTTCAAACTCTTTTTTCCGGCTCTTCTTTTTGCCAGGTCGAGTTTTTGTCGCTCTTTAGATGCCCTGATCAGCCGACTTCGTTGTGCACGAAATGGAGTCTGAATGTCAGGTCCTCTGTAGGTAGTATAGCGAAGCGCCTAACACCAGGCAAAATGGCAAGGTGCCAAGAGTGTCTTTACACGCAGATCTGAACTGGGGCAAAATTATTTTAGTGGCAGGCAGCCGTATGAGCTTGCCTGGATTATTAAGCAGATTGCTGCGCAAGCCCAGGAATCTCTCGTCCTTGAGGACGGTTAGGATGTCAATTGCGATATACTGACTCGTTTGTGCAGTAGCGGTTAAGAGCCTCTGATGCCGTTCGGCTGGTGTGCCAGAGAACCGGACGACACCAACTGGCAGACCGGCTGCGGAAAAAAAGAGAATAGGAAACGAGCCAAGGAGCCGTCACCATGGAAGTAAAGGACAGTGTGGATCAAAAATTAGAGGAGTCGGAATACGAGGAGAAAGATTCCGACAAATCCAAGTGGTATACAGACACGATTATCCAGTCCGAGCTGGCAGATTATGCACCCGTGAAGGGGTGCATGGTGATTCGACCTTACGGCTATGCCATCTGGGAAAACATCAAGAACGCCCTGGACGCCATGATCAAGGAGTCCGGCCACGAGAACGCCTACTTCCCTCTTCTCATCCCAGAATCTTTCTTGAATAAGGAAAAGGAGCACGTCGAGGGCTTTGCGCCTGAGTGTGCAGTGGTAACACACGGCGGCGGCAAAAAGTTGGATGAGCCACTGATTGTCAGACCGACCTCCGAAACTATCATCAACTACATGTTTGCCAAATGGGTGCAATCATGGAGAGACCTGCCCATCTTGATCAATCAGTGGGCAAACGTCGTTCGATGGGAAATGCGCACACGTCTCTTCCTCAGAACTACAGAGTTTCTCTGGCAGGAAGGTCACACTGCGCATGCCACTGAAGACGAGGCAGAACAAGAAGCCAGGCTGATTCTCGGCTATTACAAAATATTGGCCGAAAAGTGGCTGGCACTGCCGGTTTTGACAGGAGAGAAGACGGCTCGTGAGCGTTTTGCCGGAGCTGACAGAACCTACTGCATCGAAGCAATGATGCGAGACGGCAAGGCACTGCAGGCAGGAACATCGCACTTCCTCGGTCAGAACTTTGCCAAAGCGTTCGACATCAAATTCCAGAGCCAGGGTGGCGAACTCGAGCATGCCTGGCAGACCAGTTGGGGCGTTTCGACCAGGCTCGTAGGCGCAGTCGTTCTCGGACATGGAGACGAGAAAGGGCTTATTCTGCCGCCTTCAATCGCACCGATTCAGGTCGTAATCGTTCCCATTTACAAATTGGATGGCGAGAAAGAGTCCGTACTGGAGTTTTGTGCCAAGCTCAAGCAAGAACTGGCGCCAAAAATGAGAGTTCACCTCGATGACAGGGATAATTGCACACCTGGATTCAAGTTCAATCACTGGGAGCAGAAAGGTGTCCCCGTAAGGATTAACGTCGGTCCAAAAGATATCGCCAACAATGTTGTAGAAATCGCTCGCCGAGATACACTCGAGAAGTTCCGCGGTGTAAGCCAATCCGGATTGACCGACTATCTCGTCAAGCTGCTCGACGAAGTGCAGTCCGGCATCTTCAATCGTGCTTTGAAGTACCGTCAGGACAATACAGTCTCCGTCAAAAACTACAAGGAGTTCCAAGAAGCTCTCAACGGACGCAACGTGTTCGTCGAAACCTATTGGGATGGCTCCGGTGACGACGAGGGCAAGATCAAGGACGAAACAAAAGCAACTATCCGAGTGATTCCGTTTGAAGAAGCGGAGGAAGAAGGACAGTGCATGTACACCGGTCGACCGACGAAGCGAAAAGCAATTTTTGCCAGATCGTACTGATCGACAGGGCTCAGATTTGAAGAAAGGGCGGCGAATACTGGTTCGCCGCCCTTTCGCTTGAACCGTTGGTGATATCGTAGTTTTCCGTTTTCGGGCGAAGAGCCGATAAGCCCGGCTTTCACGAGTGAGTGGATACAGTGTTTTGAGCGGACAGGCTGGGGAGAGCTGGTGCTAGGCGACAGGGGCAGAGGGTTTGCGAAGCAGGGAGACCGTGTCTACCAGGCTTCGCACTCGTTCTACGTCGACGGGGTTTTCCAGTTTTCCCTGCCGCTTTAGGGAACTCGCCACTATGGTACCGTCGGCGACACCAAGCAAATCGTATGCATTCTCGATTGTGGTTCCACTGCCGATCAATACAGGTGTGTTGGGCACAGCTTTTTTGACCCTGGCGATATCTTCTATATTGGGGGCGTCTCCTGTTGCGTCGCCGCTAACAATGATGGCGTCAGCCAGGGATCTATTTGCTGTATCTTTGGCGACTGAGGCGATGTCGGTGCCTGTGCCCAGCGGTGCTGCGTGTTTGACCATCACATCGGCGAATATGCGAATGCTTTCGTTGGCCAGTAGCTGTCTTCGATAGAGCAGTATTTCTCTGGCGTTGCTTTCAATGATTCCCTGGTCTGTGACCATGGCGCCACTGAGAATATTGACGCGAATAAACTGTGCTTGCGAGGCCACTGCAACGGCAAGCGCTCCGATGCCGTCGTTCCTCAATACATTTATACCAAGAGGAAGAGATGTTACTGCTCGAACTGCCATTGCTGCTCGGGTCAACGCTGCGATTGTTCCTGCATCAGCGGTAGATTTGGAGAAGGGGGCGTCAAAGAAGTTTTCTACTACTATGCCGTCCACTCCACCGGATGTCAGGGCAAGCGCTTCCTGCTCTGCTCGCAACAAGACCTGATCCAGGTCTCCTGCCCATCTGCATGAGCCGGGCAACGGCAGCAGGTGGATGACACCGATGACAGGCTTTTGGGTTTTGAACAGCTTCTCGAGCATGGGTTCACTCCTGGTACTCCGGTCCTGGCCGGGAGTTTTATAACTGAATCTTCTTGGAAATGGCTGATTGACAGGGTTTGAAGGTGGAATTGTCGCCTGGCACTTGAAAATAAGCAAGATCTGGCAACCCAAATGTTTCTTGCCAAGCAAGTACGTTAGTAGGTAGAAAAGGTTCAACTCAGGATTGAACTTTTAGCGCTGGCGGCTCCTGACAACTCGCTGTCGTGTTTAATTGACTCGAAATCTACGAAAGTCGGGCAGGGT
>CAYTDR010000438.1:0-6805 GCA_964436185.1 uncultured Candidatus Obscuribacterales bacterium
CGCCTTTCCATTCTTCGGAGTACCAGGCTTCTCCGGGTGCCCAGCGGCAGTCTTTCTTCCAGTACGAGGGGGCGCGTCGGGTGAAGGGTGCACTGTCCAGTCCCGGTCGAAACGTAATACGAGTCTCGCATTTTGTAAAAGGTGACAGACTCTTGTTGCAGTCTGATTGCGCATAGTTGTAGCCGTTGGTACTCACCAACGCTAACGGCGGACCTAACTTCAAAGTTCCATTACGGAAGTAATATGCATTATCGGGCATACCCTGAACTCGTTGTTTCGCTGTGAGTTTAACGTACATCGCCTCGATCTGTCCGTTTGTGCCTCTCAGAAGCAACTGTGCGCCTGCCGGTGATTGCCACAAACCAAGCACTTGCTTCAGGACCTGGTCGATGTTGGCAGAACCCTGCGGCGTTTTGCGATTGGACGGAAGCACTTCCTGCGTTTGTTGCCCTTTGACGAATTTTTTCTCCAGAACCTCCAGCCAGGTCTCAAGGTCGCCCGGGTCTCGCTTTAAGCGATCGGAGGGTCTCATGGGCTGATCCCCCCACTCGGAAATGGTTTCCTTCCATGACTTGCCATCTTTCTGATGATGGTAGGTGGCGCGAAAAGCATCGAATACACGGCAAACAACTGTACCGTCCGGACCTCTTTCCTCGACATACAACGCCGTATCAGTGCCTGTAAAGTGTTGCGAGAAACCCTTTTTAGGATCGTTATCGGCATACATAACATGCCCCTGTACACCAGCGCCTTTGAGAATATCTTGGAACATGAATGTGAACTCGGCACAATTCCCGCGCCCCAGCGTGCTCTTCAGTGATGCTGAGCCCTCAACGTCAAGCCCGTCGAACATGCGTAACCCACCGACAGTCCAATCGCTTGCTCGAGAACCAGTACCGGCAGTTAGTCCATAGTAATCGACGACCTGCGGTAGGCGGGAGTAAACATAATTCGCTTTTTGAGTTTCGTTGCCGTTCAACGGGAAGCCAGGCTCATCGGCAATTGCTTTGCCAATGGTGAGGAACGAATGGTCACGCATTGTTAGCTCTGTCGGCCAATGGGAATTCTTCTGACTGTGAGCTTGTGGTACCGCCACTACCATCAAGAGAGCCAAGCTCACGATTCCAGCCCTAAGTTTTTGCATCTGTATACTCCTGCCGTGGACATTGATTATTGCATGGGAGGTCGTTTGCTCGCTGAATTTGTCCGCATTCAGAAGTCAACCATTTCACGAACCAGTGACAAAGCACGACGATGTCGCGAAGATCTTCAGTTATATTGCCAGGATCGAGCACGTGGATAAAATCCTCGACCTCGTTGCTAATAATAAGCTTTCTATGAAAGTCGTAGACGAATACATCTTGATCGATTCCGTTCAGAAAGTCGCGAACAGAATCAGTCTCGCGTTAATTCTGGCAGCGCTAATCGTGGGGGCGGCGCTTCTTATGCGCGTTCAGACATCATTCACCATTCTTGGATACCCGGGACTGGCGATTGTTTGCTTCGTCGCCGCTGCGGCCGGTGGATTTGCGTTTGCCGTGCAGATTGCGTTCTATGATCAAAAGCCACAGAAGTTTTCCGATAACTAAAATGGCTGCAATCTTCTGTAAAGGTGCGCGACGACTGTGCAACGGCTAGTGCAGTCGCCGATCTGATTACTTAGTGTTCAGCGTTCACAATGAAGATCATTTCTTGCGAAGATCTTTCATCAAACGGCTTGCCATCCCAGTCTCCCATCACGTTGTTAACGAACAAGCCAGATGCATTTAAACGCTCTTCAATGTCTTTTCGAGAAAAGAACCGAAGCTCGCTTGCCGAAACCAATGTCTCATCAGGAAACTGATAGCGAAGTTCAAACTTCATGCGATCATTTTCCATCTTAAGGAACCGCCTCGCTTCTTGAATGCGGCTTGTTGGCAGTTCAAGCACCATATCGTAATTCCATTGCTGTTCCCAGTCGATTAATGGGTTACGGGACTCAAAAACGACAGAGCCATCTCGTTTCAAATGCTTTCGCATTGTTGAAAAAGTTTCGAGTACGTCGGAATCTTCAAGGAGCACCTGGAAGGCATGTCCTGTCATTATGATCAGGTCGAAAAGCTTGTCGGATTTGTAGGTCTGCGCAAATGATTGGACCCATTCGATTTGATCGCCGTGACTTTTTCGACGTGCAACTTCCAGCATGGCAGGCGACGGGTCAACACCAGTAACGTCATGATCCTTTGCCGCGTAAGCGTTGCAAAGGAGTCCAGTTCCACACCCAAGATCCAGAATCGTTTGACGTTGTGGTCCAGCAAGTGATAAATAGAAGTCTCGATCAGCGGACCACCCGCTGTCTAGATCATAGATTTCCGCGAGCTTTGAGTTAACGTAGTGGTGGTCAGGCATTCATTCGGCTCCTCAAGGACGTATTCAGGCTACAGGCGGAGATTCGCTAGTCGGTAGCGTAAGACTATTTCAGTGCAAGAGGCGCTCGCGACACTAAACCGAATCGCAACTGAACTTGAACACTGTGGTCTCCTGCATTCGAGCCAATTGTTCATTATCCTGAAAATTCCGTGAAATATGGCATTAAATCGATGGGTTGAATTGGTTTGTTGCGTACATGGCAACAACGATAGGAACTGTTTTACGAAGTTACGAGTGCTGCTCAAAATAATACAGCAGTTTTTTCGCCGACAAAGGTGATGTTCAGGCGCTCCATTATATGACAAATCTTGGTTCTCGCGTTGAAACACTAGATTTGGTGCGGTAGGAGAATGCAAAAAGGATCTTCGTAAACTCTATCGTTTTGATGTTTTCGGTGTCATCTGTCCCAATCAGTAAGTTGCAATGAAACCAATCGAGCTAATTGTATGAACTCAGCCTTCGGATCGGGTGTAAAATGCAAAACATTGTCTGGCAATCCGCTTCGGAGATCTTATGAAATATTGCCTCTACCTTTCGGCCGCATCCGTTTTGATGATCGCACCTGCTGTGAGGGCGGCGGAGTCCAAGAGTTTCCACGGTGAATGGGTGCGCAGTGGTGGTGTTTCCGATGTCACGACGTTGAAACTGAAGCAGAGTGGCAATCGAGTAACCGGCACTTCCATCACTGAAGGTTTCCACAGATCTGAGAGTAAAATCAACTGCCGCATAACAGGCGATAAGGCGGTGGGCAAAGCCACTATTCCATCTGATTTCACTCAGTCTGGCGCTGATGCTGTGAGCCAGTTAACCATGCGAATGTTACCTCAGGGAAAACTGAGCTACTCGGATCCAGGGGCCGGAACGGTCACATTTGTCAGGCGTCGAGCGGGGACCGAAAATCCTGGCTCGGTGGATATCGGTGTGAAGACTGAGAACGGATTTAAGTTTAACGATGGTATCACTGAAGATCAGAAGCGACCGTGGTTTTCTGTGGTGCCCTCCGGAGGTAATCGTTTTGATCTCGTCGCCGGCAAGGTCGACGCTAAATCGGATCCGCCGAAAGTCTTTCCTCTAACCTCAATTTTTGTGTTGAGAGGAGTTCCTAACTGTAAGGCGGGGGCAATTCCTCATGCTGTAACAATAGACCAAAAACCTTTGATGAAGAAACCCGTGATTGTGAAGTATGGAGTAAGACCGTATCAGATCGTGCGCAAGAGTAATGGGGATGTGTTGTTATCCGATGGGACGCGTGAACAGCTGATCTGCCAATGTGAGAAAAATGAGGAGTCGCCCAACGTCATTTGGGCCGGAGATCTCGATCGAGACGGCAGTATGGATTTTCTTCTTGATGTTGGTAATCATGCAGGATGGATGGAGCCACCATCTATAGTTCTTCTGCTATCCACCGAGAACGCAGAAATTGCAGGAATGTCCGCCAAGTGTGCAACTGGAGCTGTACAGTAATGTTGGTGGAAGTGTCTGCAATTTCTGATGAACCGTCATGAGCAATCCGTTAATGCCGGTTGATGGTAGTCTGTCCTCTTATGCACTCTCGCGGGAGCAGGGCATTTTGTGATGAGTTCGGGTACAATTCGAACCGATTCGAAGGAGTCTGATAGTAATCAAGGAGCTGGGTTTTATGGTAGAGAGTTCGATAAAGAAGGCGACGCAAGCGGTATGGGCAGGCGAAGAAAGCTATTTAATGGAAAGCGTCACCCAGGTTCCTGTGGTTCACAGTGTATCGTTTGGATACCATGACGTAGATGAATGGCGAGACGTTGCCCTTGGCCACAAACCAGGTCACATTTACGGACGCAACACCAACCCTACCGTCCAGGTCTTCGAAGAAAAGATAAGGCAGCTGGAAGGAGCCGAGGCGGCTACCAGTTTTTCTACCGGCATGGCTGCGATCAGCAACTCACTTTTTACGCTCTTACGTCCTGGTGATCGATGCGTCAGTGTTTATGATACCTATGGTGGTACCAACAAAATCTTCACTGAATTCTTCCCGCAGTTCGGCATCGAAGTGACGCTGTGCGATACGACCGATTTTGCATTGATTGAAGCGGAGCTGGATAAGGGTTGTAAGCTACTTTATATGGAGAGCCCGACCAACCCTACCTGCAAAATTATGGATATCGAACGGTTAGCTCGAAAAGCCCATGCGGTAGGAGCTCTTGTCATAGTAGACAACACCTTCGCGACACCAATCAATCAGAACCCGCTAGAGCTGGGAGCCGATCTGGTCATCCACAGCGCCACCAAATACCTCGGAGGCCATGCGGATGCCCTTGGCGGAGCAGTTTGTGGAAGAAAGGATCTGGTCGAGCGAATCTATCATTTCCGCGAGATAAATGGAGCAACACTACATCCAGAAGCTGCCTACCTGATTTTGCGTGGAATGAAAACTTTGCACTTGCGCGTTGAGCGGCAGAACCAGAGTGCCATGGTCGTGGCCAATTTCTTAAAGAGTCATTCGTTTGTTGAAAACGTTTTCTATCCCGGTTTACCGGATCACAAACACCATGATGTCGCCCGGCGGCAAATGAGAGGATTCGGCGGCATGCTCAGCTTTCAGCTTGCCTCAACAGATTTCGATGCAGTGAGACGTTTCCTGCCCAAGCTGAAGTATGTACATCGTGCCGCCAACCTCGGTGCGGTCGAAACAATTGTCGCGCCCCCTGCTACAGGTTCACACGTGGAGCTAACTGCCGAAGAGCGGGCAGCTGCCGGCATTCCCGAGACGCTGGTTCGCTACTCTACAGGAATCGAGGACGTCGAAGACTTAATTGCAGATCTTAAACAAGCCCTAGCTGAAACCGAATCAGAACTTCTTACAGCTGCTGTTTAGCCCCGCTCAGCTTCAGACCAAGCTGAAACAGACGCTGGATCTTGCTCGGTAGTCCTTTCCATGTCGAATACGGAATAATTCGGATTCGGTGTGATATCAAATACGGTGTCGAGTCGAGATAGGATCCGCCTATGCATCCCTGCACAGTTTAGAACTGCAGCGGACGATCATCTATTCATTATTTGCCTCGGTGTACTACAAGTCGATCTCCTTGCCGCTTCTGTTGATCGTCAGTACAACGGTGGTCCTGAAGGTTCGGTAATTGTTTGCGAGACGCTTCAGTAGACAATCCTTTTCCTTGTCACTCGGTGATGTTGACGAGCTCCTCCGTGAAAGCGATGCAAAACGAGCGGACTGCTTGACTTGGTGGGCATTTAACCTTAACGATTGAGCTCTATAGCCCTAGTCTCGATGCGTGGTACAGTTTCATGAATATTTCCACTTTGCTGCATGGGCAGACAAGAGAGGTTTCATGGAAACGCATAAACGTGCCGTCGATGCTCATCAGTCGACCGATCCCAAATTCAGTCACTGGAAAGGGCGGTTCAAAGTGGCAGCTGGAGCATTTGAACAGGGCAAACTGAAGGAAGCACGAACTCTTGTCTACAAGTCGTTGTTGGAAGCGGAACAATTGGATGATCGAGATTTTGCTGTACCAGGATCGCAGCTCGCTATGGCCGTTATTAGCATGGAGCAGGGTGATCTAAAGGAGTCGAATGAGTATTTCGACAAAGGTTTGAACAAACTGCGGGGTCATGCCGATCCGGCATGCCAGGAGCTGTATGCGGCCGGGCTCCGATTCAAGGCGATTTGGCACGAGCATAACAAAGATCTCAGCAGTGCCGAAGCCTGCTTGAGAGAGTCGATCAAAATTCTAAAAGACCTGTCAATTGGTAGCTCAGTCCAATTGGCGTATTCATTGTCGGATCTGGGTTATATAATGATCCGCACCGACAAGATCCCAGAGGCTGATGCGCTCATTAAATCGGCGATTGAGATTCTGACTGCGACTGTGGGCAAGGAAGATTCGTCATATGAGTGGGCGAAAATGCTGTATCAAGTTTGCCACACCAAAGGTAACGAGGACCTCTTCATTGCGACATTTGAGCTGTCCGCTACCCAGCTTCAGTACAAAGTCGGTGGGCGTCATCCCAATCTCATTCGAGCGCTACACGCTTATGCGGCGGCCTTGAAAGAACGAGGGATGACAGAAAAGCTTCACGAAGTGAAAGAAAATTTTGTTGCTCTGTATAAGGTGTGATGAAAACACCTGTTTTAAATGGGAGTCCCGGCTATTTCACAGTGTTTGATATTGTCTAGAATGCTTCGCTTTCTCTTTCTGATTAGTTCGTACGAAAGAAGAAATCGAGCGGTTTGTTTTGTGCTTCTAGTGTGTTTGCTAACGCTCCAACCGTTTCTACCGGTTTGGGCTGATGAAGGCGATGCACTGCCGTTGCGCGGAGTGAAAAACTCGACTGTTCCAGGCCAGCCTTCGATCGGAGGTGGTTCCGATGCGCCTTCCCCGACAAATGATGACGAAGATGT
>CAYTDR010000439.1:0-6798 GCA_964436185.1 uncultured Candidatus Obscuribacterales bacterium
AAGCGCTCGCTCAACAACGCTATGTACTACGAAAAGCAGGCTGGACGGTGTTTTTCCGCTGTCAACCGTTAATCGCCAAGTGATATTCAATATCACCAGCGTTGTCATGCGGCCTTTTGAGATTGGGCTTAAGTTTTTATGATTAAACGCCCATTGATTTAGGTTTAGCAGGATTTCTACCTTAGATATTACCTTCTACCCATTTCTGCCTAAAGGCGTTTTTCACCCTTTTAACCACGACAGCACTAACAACACAACTGATCTGGCATCTCGCGACACGAGACGGGTAAGAAGGCGTTTTTCTGCAGCTGGCACCACCTTTGTCCGCAACCGATGACTTGGTGCGGTCTTTACCTACGTCCGAGTGCTTCTGACTCGGCGCCGGTGGCCCACAAAGCTGCGTTCACAACTACGACACCTGCCACGTTGGCCGGTGCGTCCGTTCACTAATCGTGAACTAGCCTTAGCTCAAACCTGGAGCACTCGAAATGAATAACACCAACGACCGAGCCCTGAAGACTCGCAAGGGCATGGCGATCAAGGGCCTCAAGGCCTGGATCAAAGCGCTCGAACTGAACGAGAACGTGCGCGTCTCCCAACAGAAGTATCGCTACGAGATCGCCGAAGATGGCTCTCGTGCGCGCATCTTCCTGAGCGCGAACAGCGAAACGGTGGAAGGCACCGATCGCTCCCTGGAAGACTGGGCGAACATCGGGCGTCCTGCCCGGCTCGCCCTCATCGGACTGCGCTACACCAAGGACCAGCTGGAGTTGGGTGGCGATCGTGTTCAGTACACGATGAACGTCATCACCGGCGAAGCCATTCTGGCGCGCAACGGTCAGAATCTCAGCGACCAACCCACGACCATCGACGGCTGGGCCGATCTCGCCAAGCCGATCGAGAAGACCAAGTTCGAGAGCCTGCGCATGGCTCAGGAGTGGGGCAATAAGGACGCGGAAGATTCCGTCATCGCGGAGATGGTTCGCTGGGGCATCATCCGTCCTCGTAAGCCCGGTTCGGACGATCAGGGCAACTAAGTATTTGATCGGCTAGTGGCTAGCCGTCCGCTGTTCGGATGGCTAGCGGTCTTGAGTCTGCAGGAATGTTCTGCAGCTCCAATAATCCGATCACTTATTGAGGCGTACGCCTGATTCAGGAGAAAACTCATGGACAAACGAAGTTTCATCTGGTTTGTCGTTCTCGCGTTTCTGGGAATGATTGTGCTCCAAGGTGCATTCAGCAATCCCCAGACCCAAGCTAAGGTCGTCGAGCCGACGGCTGTAAGCTTTGAGAACGTTCGCATCACGTTGGAGAAAGAGTCGGCTGCAATCGCGAAGCTGGTGTTCATCAAGGATACCAACGGCAATGTTCAACAAGCCCAACTACACTTCAAGGACGAGAAGCGGGCTCCGCTCCTTGCTCAGATTCCGGGTGAGGCTGGAAGCCTGCGGCTTCTAGCGGTTGCTGAGAAGGCCGGCGTCGAAACCGATGCCGCCAATCAGCCCGTCCGGCAAACAAGTGTTCTCGATGGGTTGATCGGCATGCTGGGCTGGATCCTGCCGATGGTGATCATCTTCTTCGTCATCTCCTTCATGATGCGCGGGGCATCGAAGGGTATGGACATTCGGGGTCAGATCGCGTCGACCAACGCCAAGCAGCTCGTCGCCGACAAGGACAAGAAGACGTTCAAGGACGTTGCTGGCTGCGATGAAGCGAAAGAAGAGCTTCAGGACGTCATCAACTACCTGCGCAATCCGGGCCTGCTCGGCTACCTCGGTGGCAAGCCGCCCAAGGGCGTTCTGCTCATCGGTAGCCCCGGTAACGGTAAGACCCTTCTGGCGAAGGCTGTCGCCGGCGAAGCGGAAGCGGCATTCTTCAGCATCTCGGCGTCTCAATTCGTCGAAATGTTCGTCGGTGTCGGTGCTGCTCGTGTGCGTGACCTGTTCAACAGCGCCCGTCAGAACAAGCCTGCCATCGTCTTTATCGACGAAATCGATGCCGTCGGTCGGCAGCGTGGCACCGGCTTCGGTGGCGGTCACGATGAACGCGAGCAGACGCTCAACCAGCTGCTCGTCGAAATGGATGGCTTCGCCGCTCACGACGGCGTCGTCGTCATGGCGGCGACTAACCGGCCCGACGTTCTCGACCCGGCGCTCATTCGTCCAGGTCGCTTCGACCTGCAGGTCCTGGTGGACAGCCCGGACAAGCACGGTCGGCACGAGATCCTCAAGATTCACACCCGCACGAAGAAGCTGGCCGCTGACGTCGATCTCGATGTGATCGCCGTCAACACGCCTGGCTTCTCCGGTGCTGAGCTGGAAGGGTTGACCGACCAGGCGGCTATCGTCGCTGCCCGGCGTATCGAAGCGGCATCGCAGGAGCTCGCGAAGGAGAAGCTCTCGCAGGAAGAGATCAGCAAGCGCGTTCCGGTCTCCATCACAATGGCGGACATGGACGAGGGTATCGATCGCGTGCAGCTCGGTCCGGCCAAGAACAAGGCGGCCAAGCGCATGTCGAAGATTGACCTGGAAAACACTGCCTTCCACGAAATCGGCCATGCTCTGGTCTCCCAGATCATGTACGAGAAGGGGTTGGGCGGTGACCCGGTGACGAAGATCACGATCGTTCCGCGGGCTCGTGCTCTGGGTTACACCCAGGCGCTGCCGAAGGGCGACCGGTTCAACTACACCAAGGACAATCTGACGGCGCGCATCATGATGGCCATGGGTGGCCGCGCTGCCCAGGAGATCTTCCTCAACACGATCGACACCGGCGCTTCCAACGACTTCAAGCAAGCTTGGGGTTGGGCGCACCGCATGGTGACCGAGTTCGGCATGTCGGAACTGGGCCCGATCTCGATCGGCGAGGGCGGACCGAATCCGTTCCTCGGTCGCAGCATGGCGAGCAACCACGACCTCGGTCCGGCTCTCGCCAACGCCATCGACGATCAGACTCGCAAGCTCGTCAACGAGTGCCTGGAGAAGACCAAGGCGCTCTTGAAGGCGAACGAGCGCTGCATGCGCAAGGTGGCAGAGGTGCTACTCGCCAAGGAGACCATCCTCGGTCCGGAGTTCGAAGCTCTGCGAGCCTCGGCGGATTGCTCGGAAGAAAAACCGTGCTGCGCGGAAGAAGCATTGAAAGAGGACAAGGAAGGCGGCTCGCAGGGCTAACCCTGTCCGCCTCTGACCTGGCAAATTATGGTGGGCTTGCAGACTAGTTAATCTGCTCGTCCCACCCGCCAGGTTGGAACGCAAGTTGCTTTCGGTGGAGGTGTGTTCCGGCACTGCTGGGGCACACCTCTCTCTTCTTCCTCAAACCCTTCCTCCCGCCGAATCTGCTGGTCGGTTCGCTTCCGCGGGCCTGTCCACGATAAGGCATTACCCAAAGGTGATAAACGATGGACTTCTCTACGCTCCTCGTCTCATCCGCGACTGCATTGCCTGGCATCCTGGCAATGGTTCTCGGAATCGCGTTTCTGATTCTCATCCACGAATTCGGGCACTGGATCGTCGCTCGAGCCCTGGGGTTCCAGACTCCGGTCTTCGCCATCGGCTTCGGGAAGCGTTCCTGGTCGCTCGTACTCGGCACCTGGTTCAACACCGAATTCCGCATCAGCCCTATTCTCCTGGGTGGCTACGTGTCCATCCCGGAGCTGCAAGATGAAACCACCGCCCGCGAAGCTCTGGAAGGCTCCGGCAAAACGCTGGAGAACTTCAAGGTCTTCCCGGTCTGGAAGCGCATCGCTGTGGCAGTGGCCGGTGTGACGATGAACGTCATCTTCACGATCGTCGCCATCGCCGGGCTCCTCGCCACCATCGGGCAGCCGTCTCTGAATGTCGATCACACCCTGATCAAGGAAGTCAGTCCGCAGGTGACCATCGCCAAGGACGCCGGCCTCCAGTCTGGCGACGTGTTCGTCTCTGTTGACGGGCAATCGGTCAAAACGCCGCAGGACCTGATGCAGGCGTTTCAGGGCAAGAAGGGTGTGCCTGTGACTGTTGTTGTAGATCGCAACGGCACTCCCGTCACGGTCCAGGTCACTCCCGACGCCTCCGGTCGCATCGGCGTCATGCTCGATGTGAAAGCCACCAGGACGTACTCGCCGATGTCTATCGGTGACGCTACCAGTGAGGCTTTCAGCAAGACTGGCTCGGCGACTGTCGGTATGTTCAAGGGCATCGGCATGATGCTAGGTTTGGTGGCACCGCCGGAAAACCTTCCTGCGGGAGCGACTGACGTCCACGGCATTGTCGGCATTGTTCAGATCGGCGCGCAAGCGTTCGATCAGGGCATCTTCGACTTCGTCTGGATTCTCGCCATGATCAGCCTCAACCTGGCAATCATGAACATCCTGCCCTTCCCACCCCTGGATGGCGGCTATGTCCTCTTCTTCGGAATCGAGGGCATTGTGCGCAAGCCAGTACCGATCGGGATTCGCAACCGCATCGCGATGGTCTTCTTCTTCCTGCTTTTGGGCTTGATGTTCTACGGCTTGTTCAACGATGTGACCAAGCCCATCAACCTGCCCTAAGGCAACGCTGCCCAGTTTGGAACGAAAGGTCTCAGCGTGCTCTCAGAGCACCGCTCAGGCCTTTCTTCCTTACAAGCTGGTTCTACTATCATATGTGGCAAGGCCGACAAAGCCCAGTCGGAGAGCCACGCTTATCAACCCCCCAGGTGATATCGTATTTTTCCGATTTGGGGCTGAAAGTGATAAGCCACGCTTATCAAACCGGCAACACATGGTGGATGCAAAGAGGGAAAGCTGCAACATAGTAGTCCCGGCGGTAGGAAACCAGGGAATCTCGGTGGGCGATGGATACGATGTTGCGTCGTCTGCGGTCCGCAATATCAAAACATTGAATTGGACGAGAGGGACGTAGGTAAGAAATATCCCCCAGCTCCAACAAGAGAGAGCCTTCGATTCTGTTTCTATCTGTGTGCCAATCATCGCCAAGAGAAAAGAACCAGCCTGGTGACAGAGTTAACTGCAATTCATTGCGCGGTTACATTCGTAACCTGTGATTGGATCGGGGGTTTCCGTACGTGCGAGTTTGTCGAGGTATATATTCAATTATCTGATTACGAGGAAGACAACCAGTTCACTGACAAGCTTTTGAAGCGTTAGCACTCATGTCATTATCGATCCAAAGTATTGGACCGATTGACAAGCGCTTCAATGTTCTCGTTCACCTTGCAAAGGGAAAACTCAATGAACAGCGGTAACTCACCCGGACGAACTTCGCTTTTTGCATGCATCGCTCTCTTCGCTCTTTCCCTGTCAGGCTGCGGTCTGGGAGACTGGGCGTCGGAGAAGATCGGACTGAAGGAATCGCAAGAGGCGAAACAGGAGAGGTTGCTCAAGCAGGAACAGGGCGACAAGCTGGTGGCAGAGTTTAGCGAGAAACTCGAGCGCCAGACGCAGTCCTCTGGTGGTTACGTCCATCATGAGGGTTTGACTCCGGATGATCCCTGGGGCAATCGCCTGCAGGTGACTTATTCGCAACGCTGGTCCAAAGAGGTTCTCACTGTCAGAAGTGCTGGACCTGACGGGCGGTTTGAAACAGACGACGATCTGGTTCGAATCAGGGAGACGAACAACGTCATGGGCACGTTGTCCGGGATTCCATCCCTGGTTTTCTGGCTCGTCTTCTGGCCGCTCCTAGGGGTATTGGCTTACTGGCTTTCCACTGTCCTCAGCTCCAGGAGGGAGAAGAAGAGGATGGTGAAGCTCGCCAAGCAGGGTGACAGCAGAACCTATCGGCGCAAGCGCAAGCATCCCTTCCTGTCGCTTCTGGCGATGGCTGTGTTGGGACCGGTGGCCTGCGTCTTCTACGGTTTCATGCTCATAGGCTTCCTGCTCTCCAACCTGGTCAGCATGGACTTCGACTTCTTCGACGATTTTGACATCGGTGGCTTCGACCTGGGCGATTTTGGACACGGTGGTGGTATCGACCTCGATATCGATATCGACCTCGATCTCTAAGTTCGGGGATCGGGTAGTGGAAACGTGCTACGGGACAGTGCAAGGCTGATCAAAGTTGTACCTCCAACTCAAAGAGGAATTCAAAATGAGGACAGTGCGTTCAACGCTGTGGACCGTGCTCGGTCTGGTGGCATTGACGGTGGCTCTGCCTGATTGTGCTTATTCGGCGGAAATCCAAGACCAAACGTGGATTCCGGCCTTCGACAAAAACAAGCATGTCTATGTCGATCCAGCCCTTGCCTCGGACAAGGAAAACCCCTTCACGCTTGATGAGAAGTTCGCCGAACGCCTGGTTGAGCTGAGCAAGGCGCACAATCTCTCCATCTACGTCGTCGCAGCGCAGCAGGGCAAAGACCTGAGCGGCGATCGCAAACGTTGGGCTCCCGACTTCCTTCACGACAAGTTATGGGATAGTTGGGCGAAGTCTCCTGACTTCGATGCCGATCACAGTATCGTCATCCTTTGGATTCGCGGAGCGGAGAAAACCACCCTGATGTCCACCGGGGTCAGAACGGGTCAGGTGGTGCATGATCGGGGCATCAGTCGCCAGCAGCTCTTCGCCGAGGGCGGTCCGGTGATGCGGGCAGTCAAGGCACACATGCCTGCTGATCCGCGCGCCTGTTTTCTCGCCATCGCAGAGAACATCAATGATGAGCTGACGATGAAGAAAGCCGCTCAGCCGTCCGCCTCCGGCGAGAACAGCCAACCGGCGGAGGAAGATTCCGGGTGGTCAGCGACTGCCTGGAATATTTTCGTTCTCGCCTGCTTGAGAGGTTTTGGGTTCATCCTCGTCATCGTCAACTGGTTCGTTC